>NZ_JBHTSA010000037.1:0-76028 GCF_042795405.1 Streptomyces sp. NPDC056480
AAGCCGGGGCCGGGCCGCCCCATTCAACAACCGCGCACCCCGAACCCACGGGACTGCGTCCCCCGGCCTCGGCCGCGAACCAAGCCCCCACCCACGGCCCGACGCCCGCCCACGACGGCCGGCCACTGCCCGGGCAGTCCGCGTAGGCCCCGGCCCTCGGCCGCCCTCCGAGTGTGAAAAGGCGGCCTCCGCCGCCGGGTCAAGGGTGGGCGCAGCCCATCGCGCAGCGACGCGACGAAGGAGCGCCCTTGACGCGGTGGTGGAGGACGCCACACTCGGAAAGAGGGCGGCCGCACCCGAGACACACCAGACACGCTCACCCCAGACACCTCACCCCCGCCGCCGCACCCGCACCCGCACCCGCACCCGCACCCTCCGTACGCCCCCCCACCCCCCGTTCAACTACAGTCCAGAAACAAGCACTTGACTTCGATTCAGATCGCAAACCCCCTCCGCTACTGTGTGGCCCATGCAGGGGGAACTGGAAAACAACTCTAATTTGGGCAGTCTGGACGGCAGCGGGGCCATGCCCCTGGAACCGGGTGATCCCCGGCAGATCGGCGCGTTCAGGCTCCTCGGTGTCCTCGGGTCCGGCGGGATGGGGCGGGTCTATCTCGGCGCCGTGCCCGGGAAGTTCGCCGCCGTGAAGCGGGTTCTCCCCGTGCTCGCCGAAGACGCCGACTTCCTCAGTCACTTCGGTCACGAGCTCGACAACCTCGCCCGGCTCCCCGCCGGCGCCAACACCAAGCTGCTCGCCAGCGACCGCACGGCCAAGCCCCCGTGGTTCGCCACCGAGTACATCCCGGGCATCACCCTCAACGAGGCCATCCGCCTCCACGGCGGCCCCCTTCCCGGTCCCGCCCTCTGGCGGCTCCTCCACCACGCCGCCGCCGGGCTCGGCGTCGTCCACGGCGCCGACATGGTCCACCGTGACCTCAAGCCCTCCAACGTCATGCTCACCTCCTCCGGCCTCTCCCTCATCGACTTCGGCGTCGCCCGCGCCGCCGACCAGAGCCGGCTCACCAAGACCGGCATGGTCATCGGCACCCCCGCCTACATGGCCCCCGAGCAGGCCGTCGCCGATCGCCGACTCACCGGCGCCGCCGATGTCTTCGGCCTCGGCAGCCTCCTCCTCTACGCGGCGAACGGCCGCCCTCCCTTCGGCGACGGTTCCGGCCCCGACCTGCTCTACCGCGTCGTCCACGCCGAGCCCGAGTTCGGCCGGCTCACCGAGACCGAGCCCGAGCTCGCCGACCTCATCCGCACCTGCCTCGCCAAGGACCCCGCCGACCGCCCCACGGCCGCCGCGCTCGTCGAGCTCACCACCGAGCGCGCCGAGGGCGTTCTCTGGCCCGCCGCCGTCGGCGAGCGCATAGCCGAGCGGGCCGCCTTCGCCGTCGAGCCGCCCACCGCCGAGCATCTGGCGGAGCTCGCCGAGGCCGAGCCCGCCGAGGACGTCGCCACCGCCTCCCTCACCCCGCAGGCGGGCTCGAAGGAGCCCGCCACCGCCGCTCCCGATCCGCTCGCCGTCACCGGTTCCGCCGCTCGCGGGCCGCGCGAGCAGCGGCGCAACCGGTTCTTCATGTTCGCCGTGCCCATCGTCGTCGCGACCGGCACCACCCTGACCGTGGCCCTCGGCCCGTACCAGATCGGTCAGCTCGGCGCGGGCCCCGGACCCTCCTCGTCGCCGTCCTCCGTGGCCTCGCAGCCGGCCAACGTACAGCTGCCGTCGACCCCGCCCGGCTCGCCCTCCGCCAAGACGCCGCCCGGCTCCAAGCCGTCCTCCTCCACACCGCCGGTCTCCTCCCCCGGCGCGCCCCCGCCCGCCGACGGCGGTGGCGCCGTCGGAGGCGGTGGCGCGGACGCGGGCGGCACCGGCACCCAGCCAGGGGGCGGCGGCGGGAACGGATCCGGCAGTGGCTCCGGCTCCGGCGGCGGGGTCGGGCCCTCCGATCCTTCCGGCGGCGGCTCCCACACCACGGCCCCCGGCGGTGGCGGCACCACGACCCGCCCTCCGGCCACGCAGCCGCCCCGGACCACCAAGCCCGCCCCGCCGCCGGCCACCGGCGGCTCGGCGCCCTCGGGGACGTACTCCATCGAGAGCGTCTCCAACGGCGAGTGCCTGGCCGAGTCCAATCCCGGCTACGCCATCCTGGTCAACACGGTGCCGTGCGGCACGCCGCCCAACAGCGGCACGATCTCCTACACCTGGATCTACTCGCCGGGGGCGAACGGCACCTTCCGGCTGATCAACAAGGCGTCCGGCCGCTGCCTCCAGCCGGGCGGGACACCGGGCTTCACCGCCAAGGCGTGCAACGGCTCCAGCACCCAGTCATGGAAGATCAACACCAAGACGTCCGCCGGCATGACCATCAAGAACATGAACAGCGGCCAGTGCATGATCGCCGGGCCGCCGTTCATGATGTCGTACACCTGCGACCCGAGCAGCACCACCCAGCTCTGGAGGAACGTCTCCCCCGTCTGACGGGCCACGGCCTGCCGCCCGGTGCCCAGAGCCAGTGCCTGCCGCCCGGTGCCCAGGGCTCAGAGCCTGCCGCACGGCACCCAGGGCTCAGTGCCTATCACCGGGTCCCGTGAAGACCGGGACCGTCACGTCCCCCTCCCTCCGGAAGGCGACCTCCAGCTCCATCCCGATCCGGAGGTCGCCCTCCGTCACGTCCACGACCTCCGTCATCATGCGCGGGCCCTCGGCGAGGTCGACGACCGCCGCCACGTAGGGGACGCGCTCGCCGAAGGGCGGGAGGTCGTTCCGGTGGACGACCGACCAGGTGTAGAGGGTCGCCCGGCCGCTCGCGCGCTCCCAGGCCACGTCCTCGCTCCAGCAGTGCGGGCAGAACTCGCGCGGATAGTGGTGGACGCGGTCGCAGGCCGTGCAACGGCGCAGGAGGAGGTGCCCCTCGGCGGCGGCGTCCCAGTACGGGCGGGTGAAGGTGTCGATGTCGGGGTCGGCAGCCGTCATCAGAAGAGTCCGATCGCGTGGTCGAGGGACCAGGTCTGCCAGGACATGGCGAGGAGCGCGACGAGCGAGATGAGCGCCATCATCGCGTTCTGTCCCTGCTCGGCCCAGTCGTGGATCATGAGGACGAGGTAGAGAAGGTTCAGGAGGAGGCCGCCGATCAGGGCGACCGGGGTCAGGAACCCGGCCACCAGGCCGAGTCCGAGGGCCAGTTCGGCGTAGACGACGACGTACGCCATGAGCTTGGGGCGCGGGGCGACGATCGCCTCGAAGCCCTTCTTGACCGGCGGCCACCTGTGCTTGCCCGCCACGTCGGCGGCCCAGGCGATGCCGGTGCCGCTCTCGAACCAGCCCTTCCTGTCCTTGTGGCGCCAGCTCTCCAGCCACCACAGGCCGAGGCCGATGCGGAGGACGGCGAGCCATTCGGCGCCGGTGAGCCAGACGGTCTGCATGCGCGCTCCCCCTCGTGGGACACCACTGGATCTGACGGTACGTCAGTTCAGCGCAGCCCCGCCTCCCGCGCAAGAGGCGGGCGCCCGGCGACCGGGGCGAGCGACCGAAGCAAGGGGGGCGAACGGCCGGACCGTGCGGTCGGCGTGACCGATTCGCAACCGAAATCCCTCTTGACCGAGACCCACAGCGTGTACACGTCATTACGCTCAGCATTCATGGCCACCACCCCCCTTCCACTCCCTCCACAGGCTGACCACCCCGTGTACGTCATCGGCGCGGGACCCGGCGGCCTCGCGGTCGCCGCCGCCCTGCGCGCGCGGGGCGTCCGGGCCGTCGTCCTGGAGAAGTCCGATGCCGTCGGCGCCTCCTGGCGCGCCCACTACGACCGGCTGCGGCTGCACACCACCCGGCGGCTCTCCGCCCTCCCCGGGCTCGCGATGCCCCGTTCGTTCGGGCGCTGGGTCGCCCGTGCGGACGTGGTGCGCTACCTGGAGAAGTACGCGGAGAAGCACGAGCTGGAGATCGTGACGGGCGTCGAGGTCTTCCGCGTCGAACGGGCCGGGGCCGACTGGGTCCTGCACGCGACCGGCGGGCGGCGGCTCACCGGGCGGGCGGTCGTCGTGGCCACCGGCTACAACCACACCCCGCGCCTGCCCGAGTGGCCCGGCCGCGACGCGTACAAGGGGCGCCTCGACCACGCCCGGACCTACCGCAATCCGGAGCCGTACGCCGGGAAGGACGTCCTCGTCGTCGGCATCGGCAACACCGGCGCCGAGATCGCCGCCGACCTCGCCGACGGCGGCGCCGCCCGGGTGCGGCTCGCGGTGCGGACGGTCCCGCACATCGTGAAGCGCACCACCGCGGGGTGGCCGGCGCAGCGCTCCGGCATCCTCGTCCGCCGCCTGCCGACGGCCCTCGTCGACCGGCTGGGCGCCCTCACGGCCCGGGTCGGGACGCCGGACCTCTCGGCGTACGGGCTGCCCCGGCCGGACAAGGGTCTCGCGACGCGCCAGCGCGAGGGCGCGATTCCGGTGCAGGACGTGGGCCTGATCGAGGCGGTGCGGTCGGGGAAGGTCGAGGTCGTCGCGGCCGTGGAGGCCTTCGAGGACGGCGAGGTGGTCCTGGCGGACGGCACCCGGATCGCCCCGGACGCGGTGATCGCGGCGACCGGCTACCGGCGCGCCCTGGAACCGCTGGTCGGGCATCTGGACGTGCTCGACGAGCGCGGGCACCCGGTGGTGCACGGGGCCCGCTGCCCGCGCGAGACGCCGGGCCTGTACTTCACGGGGTTCACGAACCCGATCAGCGGGATGTTCCGGGAGCTGGCGATCGACGCGGAGAAGATCGCACGGCGGATCGCACGGTCCGGCAGGCCCGCCGGCTGACCGGTGCGCCGACTGATCGGTGCGCCTGCCGACCGGTGCGCCGACTGATCGGTGCACCTGCTGACCGGTGCGCCGACTGATGGGCCGGGCGGTGATGCGCGGTCCCGGACCCCGGTCCGAATCCCGGCCGGAACCCGGTGTGAATCCCGGCCGGGATCCGGCTTCCCGCCGCACACCCATTCCTGACTGGCCGTCAGTTCTGTAATCTGACTGAGCGTCAGGTGTATACGGATGGGTGAAGGGCGGGCGGAACACATGCTTGGATCGACTCACGGCACCTTCACCACCGATCTCCGCGCCCGCGTGGTCGCCTGCGGGGAGTCACCCCGCACCACCGTGCACGGCGTCACCGCCGCCCCCGGCGACCAGGACGTCAGCGGGCGCCCGCTGCACGCGGCCGTGCCCGACCTCGACCGTTTCTTCCGGCCCGAGTCCGTCGCCGTCGTCGGCGCGTCCGACACCGAGGGCCGGCCCAACACCGGGATCACCCGGCAGCTGCTCGCCTGGGCCGAGCGGGTCGGGGCCCGGCTCGTGCCCGTGCACCCGACCCGCACCAGCGTGTTCGGGATCGACTGCGTACCCTCCGTCGGCGCGCTCACCGAGCCCGTCGACCTCGCCGTCCTCCTCGTCGCCGACCCGCTCCCCGTCATCGAGGAGCTCGCCGAGACCAAGGTGAGGTTCGCGGTCGCCTTCGCCTCCGGCTTCGCCGAGACCGGCGAGGCCGGGGCCGCCGCGCAGGAACGTCTCGCCGCCGCCGTACGCCGCTCCGGACTCCGCCTGCTCGGCCCCAACACCAACCTCAACGCCTTCGAGCGCTTCCGCGAGGACCTCGAAGGCCCCGCCGTCGCCCTCATCACCCAGTCCGGCCACCAGGGACGGCCCGTCTTCACCCTCCAGGAGCTCGGCGTCCGCCTCTCCCACTGGGCGCCCACCGGCAACGAGGCCGACCTGGAGACCTCCGACTTCATCTCGTACTTCGCCGGACGGCCCGAGGTCGGCGCCATCGCCTGTTACGTCGAGGGCCTCAAGGACGGCCGCTCCTTCCTCCTCGCCGCCGACCGGGCCGCCCGCCACGGCGTCCCGGTCGTCGCCGTGAAGGTCGGCCGCACCGAGACCGGGGCCCGTACGGCCGCCTCCCACACCGGCAAGCTCACCGGCGCCGACCAGGTCGTCGACGCGGCCATGCGCCAGTTCGGGGTGATCCGGGTCGACGGGCTCGACCAGCTCCAGGACACCGCGACCCTGCTCGCCCGCGCCCGCCGCCCGCAGGCCGACGGCGTCGTCGTCTACTCCATCTCCGGCGGTACGGGTGCCCACTTCGCCGACCTGGCCACCGAGGCGGGGCTCCGGCTGCCCACCCTCCCGCAGGCGAAGCAGGACGAACTGCACGAGTGGATCCCCGAGTACCTCTCCGTCGCCAACCCCGTCGACAACGGCGGGCACCCGGTGGGCGACTGGCGCGGCCGGAAGATCATCGACGCGATCCTCGCCGACCCGTCGGTGGGCGTCCTGATCTGTCCGATCACCGGGCCGTTCCCTCCCATGAGCGACAAGCTCGCCCAGGACCTCGTCGACGCCGCCGAGGCGACGGACAAGCTGGTGTGCGTGGTCTGGGGGTCGCCCGTCGGTACGGAGGAGGCGTACCGCACGACCCTGCTCGGCTCCTCGCGCGTCGCCACCTTCCGCACCTTCGCCAACTGCATCGGGGCCGTGAAGGCCTATCTCGACCACCACCGCTTCACCACCGCCTACCGCTCCCCCTTCGACGAGGCCCCGCGGACCCCCTCCCCCTCCTTCCGCAAGGCCCAGGCCCTCATGCGGCCCGGCCGGCGGCTCAGCGAGCACGCGGCGAAGCAGCTCCTGCGGGCGTACGGGATACGAGTGCCGCGCGAGCAGCTCGTCACCAGTGCGGCGGCGGCCGTCCGGGCCGCCGGGCTCGTCGGCTACCCGGTCGTGATGAAGGCCTCGGGCGCGCAGCTCGCCCACAAGACCGAGCTGGGCCTGGTGAAGGTCGGGCTGACCTCCGCGAGCCAGGTCAGGGACGCGTACCGCGAACTCACGGACATCGCACGCTTCGAGTCGATCGACCTCGACGGGATCCTCGTCTGCCAGATGGTCGGGCGCGGCGTCGAGATGGTGGTGGGTGTGACCCGTGACGACCTGTTCGGCCCGACGGTGACGGTCGGGCTCGGCGGGGTCCTGGTGGAGGTCCTCAACGACACGGCCGTGCGGGTCCCGCCGTTCGGGGAGTCCGAGGCACGCTCGATGCTCGGCGAACTGCGCGGCCGGGCCCTTCTCGACGGGGTACGGGGGGCGCCGCCGGCCGACGTGGACGCGCTCGTCGAGGTGGTGCTGCGGGTGCAGCGGATGGCCCTGGAACTCGACGGCGACCTCGCCGAGCTCGACATCAACCCGCTCATGGTGCTGCCGCGGGGGCAGGGCGCGGTGGCCCTGGACGCACTCGCGGTCTGTCGTTAGCCAACACCTTCTGGGAGCTCTTGTGACCGACGCGCCGGATGTCCTCCACACCGATGCCGTCCGCACCGATGTCCTCCACACCGTCGAGAACGGCGTCTCGTGGATCACCCTCAACCGCCCCGAGGCGATGAACGCGGTCACCTGGGACCAGCGGGAACGCATCATGGCCCTGCTCGACGAGGCCTCCGCCGACCCGGACGTCCGGGCGGTGGTGGTGACGGCGACGGGCCGGGGCTTCTGCGCGGGGGCGGACCTGCGGGGCGCGCCGGCCGTCCCGGAGACCGTCCCCGGGGACGTGGCGCGCACGATCCGGCGCGGGGCGCAGCGGTTCATCGGGGCCGTCATGGACTGCGAGAAGCCGGTGATCGCGGCGGTGAACGGGACGGCGGCGGGCATCGGGGCGCACCTGGCGTTCGCGTGCGATCTGGTCCTGGCCTCCGAATCGGCCCGCTTCATCGAGGTGTTCGTACGGCGGGGGCTCGTCCCGGACGGTGGCGGGGCGTATCTGCTGCCGCGGCTGATCGGACCGCAGCGGGCGAAGGAGCTGATGTTCTTCGGGGACGCGGTGTCGGCGACGGAGGCGTACGGCCTGGGGCTGGTGAACCGGGTCGTCCCGGCGGAGGAGCTGCCGAAGACGGCCCGTGAGTGGGCCGAGCGCCTCGCCCAGGGCCCGACGCGGGCGCTCGCGCTGACGAAGCAGCTGGTGAACGCGTCCCTGGACGTGGACCGCGCGGCCGCGTTCGCGGCGGAGGCGGCGGCGCAGGAGATCAACATGACGACGCGGGACGCGAAGGAGGGTGTGGCGAGCTTCGTGGAGCGGCGGGAGGCGCGGTACGAGGGGCGGTAGCGGAGTGTGTCCTGCCGGGGCCCTATGGTGTGAGCCGCATATGCCACACACTGCCGCTCCGGGGGGAACGGAATGCTCAACTCCGCGCGCTCGCGCGATGGATCCGAAGGATCTGGAAGATCCGGTAGATCCGGTAGATCCGATAGATCAGGGAAGTCCCGTAGCTCACTTCTGCTGGTCCCGGCGCTGCTGACGGCGCTCCTGAGCCCGCTGCTCCCGGCGGGCACGGCGCTGGCGGCGACGCCGGCGACTCAGGTACCGCCGGTGACTCAGGTGCCGCCGGTGACTCAGGTGCCGCCGGCGGGACCGGCACCGGCACAGGACCCGGCGGCGCCCGCGCCCGAGCCGTCGGCGACGGCCGATCCGACGCCCGCGCCGACGCCGACGCCGACCGTCGACCCGTCGCCGAACCCGACGGGACCGACCGGCACGCCGACGCCGGACTCCCCCGCCGTCTGCCCCGTCCTGCCGCTCGCGCCGCTGGGCGACCCGGGCGACGCGACGCGACGCGTCACGATGGAGCCGAACAGCGCCGCCTGCTTCACCGTCACCGTGGAGAGGCCGGGTCTGCACCGGGTGCTCGTGGCCGGTGGCGTCCCGTCCCTCACGTTCTCCTCCGGCGGAACGCCCGTCGCGTGTCCCCAGCTGGACACGAGCCCCTGTGAGCTGGCAGCCGGCACGTACACGCTCGATCTCGCCACCTCCGACTACCGACTCTCCGACACGCGGCTCGCCGTCGTCCCGTCGATGGCGGGCCCCGGCTGTCCGGACCCCGTCGACATCGGCTTCGGTACGGCTCCGACGACGGGCACGGCCGACGAAGTCGGCCTCGTCTGCCACCCCTTCGACGCCGCGCCCGGTGAGCTGATCACCTCGAGCATCCAGCCCCGGGAAGGCGCGTCGGCCAACGTCACCGCGTGGATCACGGACGGCACGGGCAAGCGGCTCTGCAGTGTCGGCTACGACTGCGTGCTGCCCGCCGCGGTCGGTGGCTACCGCGTCCTCGCGCACCTCAGCCCCTCGGCCGGCTCGTATCCCGTCCCGTACACCCTGCAGGTGCGGCAGATCTCCCACCCGGTGGGCTGCGCGGTCGCGTCCGTGACGGCCTACGGTTCCGCGCCCTCCGCGGTGTCGCCCCCGGTCGAGTGCGCGACCTTCACGCCGACCACGGCCGGCGACCATCTCATCAGCGGCATCACGGCCTCCGGCAGTTCGAGCACGGTGAAGACGTACGCGCCCGGCGGACGGATCTGCGCGTACACGATCGCCTGCCGGCTCACCGCGGGCGTCACGTACACCCTGCTCACGGACGACGCCGTGCGCATCCTCGACCCGCGCTCTACGGAGGGCTGCACGGACGACGTGCGGCTCGGGAGCGCCCACCGGGGCGCGTTCTCCGTCCGCGGCGAGGTCGACTGCCTGAGCCTGCCGGTCCCCCGGGGCGCTCACCTGGCCGTACTGACCGGCGACGCGCCGGGCGAGGCGGGCACCCGCCCCAGGGTCACCCTCGTCGACGCGACCGGTGCCACGATGTGCCATCTGCCGCCGAGCTCCGCCGTCGGCAACTGCGCCCTCGACGGCACAGCCCCGTACCGGGCGATCGTCGAGAACGACACGTCGGACCCGGCCACAGGCCCCTACGCCCTCGCCTTCCACCGCACGGACGCGGCGAGCGGCTGCCGGACCTTCCTGGCCGGTGACTTCACCGCGGGATCGGCCCGGATGACCGTCACGACCGGTGCGGACGCCTTCTCGGACTGTCTGACCATTCCGGCGGACGCGCACTCCGCCCGCGAGGTGATCAGCCTGCGGGACGGCTCGGGCGAACGGGCGGGCGAGCTCACCGTCTTCGACCAGACCGGCGCACGGGCCTGCCTCGACCCGGACTCCTACGACTCCGTCACCCAGGACGACTGCGCCCTGACTCCCGGTCTCGTGTACACGGCCGTGGTCCATGGTGCCGACGCACCCGCCGAGTTCGTCCTCACCCGCCGGGACGTCACCGAGACCGCGCGTGGCTGCGTCGACACTCCTGTCACGGCGGTCGGTCACCCGTCCGCCGCCGGTGTCCCGGCCGCGCCCGGCACCTACGTGTGCCACCGGGTGACCGCCCTCGACAGCCGGGACACCCTGCACCTGGACTTCCGCGACACGTCGTACCTCTCGGTCTGGCCGGTCGGCCTGTACGAGGCGAACGGCACGAAGGCCTGTGCCGATCTGCCCTCCGGCTGCGCCGTCACCGGATCCATCCGCTACCAGGCGGTGGTCGAGGTCCGGGCGGACACGGCCGGCGCGCCCGCCTACCGTGTCGACGCCCTGCGCATCGCCACGGCCGCCGGGCCCGCGCCCGAGTGCGTCAGGGTCCCCGACGTCAGCTACGGCTTCGGGCCCCTCGCCGCCACCCTGTCCGAGCAGAAGCCGGCGATCTGCGCCGTGCTGCCCACCGCGAGCTACGACAGGTTCTGGATGGTCCAGACGCCCGCCGTGAGCCTTCCGCAGACGCCGACCCCCCGGCTGTACGACCTGTCGACCCTGCAGAACGGCTGCGCCCGGCGGGCCTCCACGTCCTACGAGTGCGAAGTGCCGCGCCGTGAGGACGACTGGTACACGGAGCCCCGGCCGACCCTCCTCGTGATCGGCATGCCGTCGGCGCCCACGCAGTCCGCCGTGCCGCTGCGAGCGACGTTCTCCTGCCCGTCGTCGCCGTGCGGTCACGTGGAGCGGACCGTCGGCACCGTCGTCCCCGGCACCGTCGGTGCCGGGAGGATCACGGTGACGGTCACCGGCGCGGCGCTGCACGAGAAGGACGTCGTCGAGGTGTCCGGTGGCGGCTTCCGCGCCCGGTCGACGACGGTGTCCGTCGCTCCCGACCGGCGGAGCATGAGCGTCGCGCTGGATCTGACGAGCGCACCGCGCACCGCGCTGAACCTGAGCGTGGTCACGCACGACGGTGCCACGTACGCGCGCGGCAAGGTCACCGTCGTCGCCCCGATCCGCGCCACCGCGGCCCCCGGCGTCACCGGCACCGCCGTCGTCGGCGGCAAGGTGACGGCGAAGGCCGGGACCTGGACGCCGGCGGCCGAGTCGTACGCGTACCAGTGGCGGGCCGACGGGGTCGCGATCGCGGGGGCCACGGCCTCCACGTACACGATCCCCGCCGCCCTCCAGGGCAGGCAGCTGTCCCTGGCCGTGACCGCGCGGAAGGCCGGGCATCCCCTGGTCACCGCGACGACGGGCGCCCTGGTCGTGAAGGGCACCGCGCCCAAGCCCACCAAGCTGCCGGGGCTCTCCGGCTCCACGCGGGTGGGCAACAGGATGACCGCCGTGGTGGGCACCTGGTCGCCCGCTCCGACCTCGTACGCCTACCAGTGGCGGGCCGACGGCGTCGCGATCTCCGGCGCGACCGGGTCGACGTACGTCGTCGGCGGGGCCGTCGCGGGGAAGAAGCTCACGGTGACCGTGACGGCCCACCGCTCCGGGCACCTGAGCGGGGCGTACACGACCGTCGGGTACACCGTCGCGTACGGGTACGCGCCGAAGACGACCAAGGCCCCGTCCCTCACGGGCACGGTCAAGGTCGGGCGGACGCTCAGCCTGAACCGGGGTACGTGGACGCCGGCTCCGACCTCGTACGCGTACCAGTGGTACGCGAACGGGCGGGCGATCAGCGGGGCCACCCGCGCCACGTTCACGCTCACCAAGACCCAGCGCGGGACCCGGATCACCGTCAGGGTGACCGCCCACCGCACCGGGCACACCTCGGGTGTCGCCTGGACCCGGGCGACGGGCGCCGTCGCCGGCTGATCCCGCGGCCGTACGCGTGAGGAGCCCCCGGGGCGGCGGTCCTGCCGTCACCCCGGGGGCTTTCGCGTGCCCGGCCTCCTGCCGAGTCTTCACCGTCTCCACCCTTCTCATCTGACGAACCGTCAGGTTCAATGGGCGGTGTGATGGGACACGCGGGGATGGCGGCCACCGTCGTCCGACACCTGAGAGCGGCCGGTTCGCCGACGGCCGTGGAACCACTGCCCCGGCCGGTACTGCGCGCGGTACGGGAGGACGAGCGACCGCCCGTCGACCCGGCCGAATTCCGCCGCGTCCTCGGCCACTTCGCGAGCGGGGTCACCGTCGTGACCGCGCTCGACGCGGAAGGACCGGCCGGATTCGCCTGCCAGTCCTTCGCCTCCCTCTCCCTCGACCCGCCCCTGGTCGCCTTCATGGTCGCCCGTACGTCGACGACCTGGCCCCGGATCGCGGACGCGGGCACCTTCTGCGTCAACATCCTCGGCGCCGACCAGGGCCCGCTGTGCCGGTCGTTCGCGGTCAGCGGGGCGGACAAGTTCGCGGGCGTCGCCTGGACCCCGGCCCCCGTCACGGGCTCCCCCAGGCTCACCGGCACTCCCGCCTGGATCGACTGCGCGATCACCGCCGTGCACACGGGGGGCGACCATCTGATCGTGGTGGGACGGGTGGAGTCGCTGGGGGCGGAGGAGGACGGGGATCCGCTGCTCTTCCACCGGGGGAGGTTCGGGCGCTTCAGCGCCTAGACGCGGGGGCGCCTGAGCGCGAAAGGGCCCTGAGCCCGGAGGCGCCTGAGCGCGAATGGACCCTGCGCGCGGAGGCGCCTGAGCGCGAAAGGGCCCTGCGCGCGGAGGTGCCCCGGCGCCTCAGGCCTCGATCACGCCCGTGTGCAGACCCACCGTGCCGAGCAGGAACACGGTCAGCACCGTCACCGTCCCCCACACCAGCAGCGCCACGAAGTAACCCCGTCGCGCGTGACGCGTGACGAGTACCGCCGCGGCCAGGCACGCCGTGGCCACCAGCCAGCCCGGCCCGCCCGCGAGCGGCCACAGCAGGCCCCCCGCGGCGGTCGACAGGAGCAGGTGCCAGCCGGTCGGGCGGCCGCCCAGCCGCCGCGTCAGGGCCTCGCCCAGGAGCACGACCGGCAGCACGAGCGCGGCGGAGACCGCGAACGCCGGAAGCAGCCCGACCACCGTGAGGAGCGGGAGCGCGAGGAGGGTCAGCGCGCTGAGGCGCTCCTCGCCCGGCTCCGGCTGCCCGGCGTCCCCGAACACCACCAGCAGGATCAGGGCGACGGCCCCCTCCAGGGCCAGTGCGAGCACCGAGGCCCACAGCATCCTGCTGTACGTGCGCCCCTCGTCCCGCCCGCTCGTGCCGGGCCCGTTCACCTCACGCTCGCGCGCGCCCCGCTCGCTCATGCGTGGTCACCCCCTGGCGGCCATCATGCTCCCGCCGGGGACACCGTCTCCGTCCGGGGTCGGCGGATCACCAGGGCCATCAGCGCCGCCGCCGCGCACAGCGCGCCCGAGGCGTACCAGACGAGGTCGTACGAGCCGAAGACGTCACGGGCCACTCCGCCGGCGAACGCGACGGCCGCCGCGCCCACCTGGTGGGAGGCGAGGACCCAGCCGAAGACGATCGCCGAGTCCTCGCCGTAGTGCTCGCGGCACAGGGCGATCGTCGGCGGGACCGTGGCCACCCAGTCCAGGCCGTAGAACACGATGAAGAACAGCATCGGCGGGTGCACGGACGGCGCGAGCAGCATCGGCAGGAAGAGGAGGGAGACGCCGCGGAGCGCGTAGTAGACCGCGAGGAGCCGGCGGGCCTCGAAGCGGTCGGTGAACCAGCCCGAGGCGATCGTGCCGACGACGTCGAAGACGCCGATGACCGCGAGCAGACCGGCCGCCGCCGTCACCGGCATCCCGTGGTCGTGGGCCGCCGGGACGAAGTGGGTCTTCACCAGGCCGTTCGTCGACGCCCCGCAGATCGCGAACGTGCCCGCCAGGAGCCAGAACGGGCCGGTCCGGGCCGCCTTGAACAGGACCGTCACCGCACGCCGGGCCGCACCCGTGACGGGCGCCGGCTTGTCGGCGTACTCCCCGCCGTACGGGGCGAGCCCGACGTCCGCCGGGTGGTCCCGGAGCAGCAACCACACGAACGGGACCACGGCGAGCGCGGAGAGCGCCACGGTCACGGCCGCCGGGCGCCAGCCGTGGTGCTCGACCAGCCAGGACAGCAGCGGCAGGAACACCAGCTGCCCGGAGGCGCCGGCCGCCGTGAGGATGCCCGTCACCAGGCCGCGGCGGGCCACGAACCAGCGGTTGGTGACCGTCGCCGCGAACGCGAGGGCCATCGAGCCGCTGCCGAGCCCGACGAGCACGCCCCAGAGGAGGACGAGCTGCCAGGCGGCCGTCATCCACACCGTGAGGACCGAGCCCAGCGCGATGACCGACAGCGCCACCGCCACGATCCGGCGGATGCCGAAGCGGTCCATGAGGGCGGCGGCGAAGGGTGCCGTGAGGCCGTAGAGGGCGAGGTTCACCGAGACGGCGAAGCCGATCGTCCCCCGCGACCAGTCGAACTCCTCGTGCAGCGGCTCGATCAGCAGGCCGGGGAGCGACGCGAACGCCGCCGCGCCGATGATCGTGACGAAGGTGACCGCCGCGACGAACCAGGCGCGATGGATGCGGGGCGTGCGGGAGGCGCGGGGGGTGCCTGGGCTGTGGGGCGCCCGCCCGTCGGGCGTATCGGCGGGCGTATCGGCGGGCGGTGTCTCGGTTGTCTGGGCCATGCCACCGAGCATCCCGGCCCGCCCCGTGCCCGGACCATTGGCCCGGACGACAGCTTTCGAACGGATCGGGACACGGATCGGGACACTCATCGGGGCACGGATCGGGACAGGGTTCGAAGGCAGGCTTCGGGACACGCGCCCGACGCGTGCCCCGGCACCGGTTCGGCCACGGGCCTGGAGGCCCCGGCCCTCGCTCACACCCTCGGCAGCGTCCTGATCGGGCGTACCGCAAGCAGCGCGCCCACCACGAGCACCGCGATCCCCGCCCCCACCAGCAACACCTCCTCGGTGCCGACCGCCGCCGCCACCGGTCCCGAGAGGGTGCGGCCGACGCCCATCATCAGGAGCGAGCCGGCCACGTCGTACGCGTGCATCCGGTTCAGCGCCTCCTGCGGTACGTGCGTCTGCACGGCCGTCGACCACATCACCAGCCAGAAGGCGAACGCCGCGCCGCCGATGAACTGGCCCGCGCCGAGCAGCGCCACGGGCGCGCCCAGACCGAGCAGCGCGAGGTTCACGGGGAGGCCGAGGAGGGCGACCGCACCGGCCGCGAGCGGGGCGCGCGGGCGCAGCCGGAGGGCGAGCAGGCCGCCGACGGCACTGCCCGCGCCGTTGACGGCCATGAGCACGCCGTACGTGGCCGAACCGTGGTCCTCGGTGACCAGGCTCGCGGTGAGCGGCACCATGGGGCCGGCCACGGTGAGCCCGTACACGGTCCAGATGGCGATGACGCCCCAGAGCCAGTTCCGCGAGCGGAACTCCCGCCAGCCGCCGATGAGTTCGGCGCCGAGGGAGTCGCGCCGCAGGGAGTCCGAGGGGATCGGGGCGATCCGCATCAGGGTGAGGCAGAGGGCGCTGACCGCGAAGGTCGCGCCGTTGACGGCGAAGGCGGCGCCCGCGTTCCACACGGCGACGAGCACGCCCGCCGCCGCCGGCCCCGCCATGATCATGAGGGCCTCGACGACCCGGAGGACGGCGTTGGCGCGCTGGACGTCGGGGGCGATGCGCGGGATGGTCGAGGCGACGCCCGGCTGGAAGAGGGCGGCGCCGACGCCGCTGAGGACGGAGAGGGTGTAGACCGCCCAGAGGGGCGGGCCGCCGAGGGTGAAGGCGACGGCGAGGACGGCCGCTCCGGGCAGTCGCAGGAGGTCCGCGAGGATCATCATGCGGCGGGCGGTGAAGCGGTCGGCGAGGACGCCGCCGAAGAGGACGAAGACCGCGAAGGCGGCGGTCCAGCCGCCGAGCGCGTAGCCGACGGTGGCGCCGGAGTGGCCGGCGCCGAGGAGTCCGGCGGCGAAGGCGACCGGGACCATGCCCTCGCCGAAGACGGCGACGCCCCGGGCGACGAAGAAGAGCCGGAAGTTACGGTTCCACAGTGCGGGCGGCTCGGCCGGGGCGGGAATCCGCTCGGCGGCCTCAGACTTGTACGTGTTGTCCGTCACGGAGAGGTAGACCTATCACCACGTGGTCTACACCACCACTGAATTTCGACCGATCTCCGGAGGGAGCACCGCCCGTGCCGCCGTCGTCCGAACCGCCCCCGCACCGCGTCGCCGTGCTCGCGCTGCCCGGCCTCCTCCCCTTCGAGCTGGGCATCCCGCACCGCATATTCGGCCGCGCGAAGGACAGCGGGGGCCGTCCGCTGTACGAGATCGTCACCTGTGCGACGGCCGCGGGACCGGTGCCGACGGACGCGGACTTCTCGATCCACGTCGAGCACGGCCCGGAGGCGCTCGCCACCGCCGACACCGTCGTCGTACCCGCCTCGTACGAGCTCGGTCCGGTCTACGACGAGGGCCGGCTCACCGACGAACTGGCCGCCGCGCTCGCCCGCATCCGGCCCGGCACCCGGCTCGTCTCCATCTGCACCGGCGGGTACGTGCTCGCGGCCGCCGGGTACCTGGACGGGCGCCCGGCCACCACCCACTGGTCCTCGGCCGAGCACTTCCAGCGGATCTTCCCGCGCGTCCGGGTCGACGCGGACGTGCTCTTCGTCGACGACGGAGACGTCCTCACGTCGGCGGGCGTGGCCGCCGGGATCGACCTGTGCCTGCACATCGTGCGCCGCGACCACGGCACGGCCGTCGCCAACGACGTCGCCCGCAGGACCGTCGTGCCGCCGCACCGGGACGGCGGTCAGGCCCAGTACATCGAGCGGCCCCTGCCGGAGGCCGGGACACACACCACGACCACCGCGCGGGCGTGGGCCCTCGCCCATCTGCACGAGCCGATCCAGCTGCGGGACCTGGCCGAGAAGGAGGCGATGAGCGTACGGACGTTCACCCGTCGCTTCCGTGACGAGGTGGGCATCAGCCCCGGCCAGTGGCTCACCCAGCAGCGGGTCGAACGCGCCCGGCACCTCCTCGAGTCCACCGGCCTGCCCGTCGACCGGGTCGCCCAGGACGCGGGCTTCGGCACGGCGCAGTCGCTGCGGGTGCATCTGATGAGCGCGATCGGGGTGACGCCGACGTCCTACCGGCGGACGTTCCGGACGGCCTCGTCCACGTCCTCGGAGGCCGCGTCCTTCGAGGCCGCGTCCTTCGAGGCCACGTCCTTCGAGGCCACGTCGTCGAAGGCGGCGTCCTCGGAGGCGGCGTCCTCGTAAGCCGCTGCCCGGGCCTGGGGCCGTGCCCGGTCGGCGGCCTCCCGCTCCCGGACGAGCCGCCGCTCCCCCACCGCGCCGATCAGGATGAGCAGGCCGGTCAGACCGACCCCGCAGAGGATCGCGGTCGACGGCGCCACGACCTTGAGCAGTCCGCCCGCGAGGGTGCCGCTGGCCGCGTAACCGGCGCCCACCGCCGCGTACATGACCGAGTAGCCGGCGGCGAGCGCCGACGGCGGCAGCAGCTCCCTGAGGGCCAGGTTCCGGGCCAGGCTCGCCGGCGCCTGGAGGAGCCCGGCCGCCACCAGGGCCACCGCGATCCCCGTCGCCGAAGGCAGGACGGCGACCAGGGCGACGCCCGAGGCGACCGCGAGGACAAGGACGAGGGACTGGACCGGCAGCGTGCCCGGCCAGCCGGCCCGGAGACCGTAGGCGAACGCGCCGACCGCCGAGCCGATCGAGAACCCGGCGAGCAGCAGGCCCGCCCAGCCGATGCCGATCCCGCGCTGTTCGAGGAGCGCGGGCAGGATCAGCTCGGCGAGCGCGAGCAGCGTCAGACCGGCCGCCCCCAGGACGTACACCGGCCAGGCCCGGAGCAGCGCCCGTCGCGTCGACGCGCCGTCCCCCTTGGCCGCCTGCTGCCAGCCGGGCGGGAGCATCCACAGCCCGGCGACCGACAGAACCAGCAGGACCCCCATGAGCAGCAGGGGTACGGCGGGGTCGACGCCGAGCGCCAGGCCGGTGACGAGGGCGGGAGCGGCGGCCCAGATGCCGAAGATCAGCACCGACTCCATGCTCATCGCCTGGGTCACGGCCCGCTCGGGGACGAGGCTGGTGAGGAGCGCGCGCAGCCCGCCGGGCACGGCGGCGGGCCCTGCGCCGCCGAGCAGCGCGAGGGCGGCGAGCACCACGGGGTGCGCGCCGGGCACGAGCCCGAGGCCCGTGAACCCGGCGGCCCCGACGGCGAGTCCGGCGACGAGCTGCGGCCGGGCGTGCTCGGCGTTCAGCCGCAGGCCGAGGACGGGCGCGGCGACGATCTCCCCGATGACGTACGCGGCGGCGAGCACGGCTCCGAGCGAGTACCCGCCGGGCCGCTCCCGGACGAGGAACACGAGGGCGAGGGGGGCCATGGCGATGGGCAGCCGACCGGCGACGGTGACGGCGGACCAGGCGAGAACGGGGCGGGTGGCGAGCTCGCGATAGGACATGCTCAGGACCGTAGCGACGTCCATCCGTGAGGCCCACCTCGTTTTCCCCTCTCACCCCCCGTCTCGCCCTCGTCTCGCCCCCCCCGTCTCGCTCCCCGTCTCGCCCCCCGCCTTTCCCGCCCGGGTCCGCGGGGCGCGCATCCTCTCCGTCCTCTCCGGCGTCCTGTTCCACGGACTCCCGCCCGCCACCAACCCCGGCCCGACCACCGGACCGGACTCCCGACGCGAGGTCGACACATGAAGCACACCGCCCACCCCCGCCACGTGGTCTTCGGCTCCGGTGCCGTCGGCACGGCCGTCGCCGAGGCGCTGGTCCGCCAGGGGGAGTCCGTACGGGTCGTCAACCGGTCCGGCCGGGCGGACGTCCCCGACGGTGTCGAGGTGACGGCCGGCGACGCGGCCGATCCCGCGTTCACCACCGCCGTCGCGGCCGGCGCGGCCGTCGTCTACCAGGCCCTCAACCCGCCGTACCACCGCTGGCAGCAGGAGTTCCCCGCCCTCCAGGCCGGGGTGCTCGCCGCGGCCGAGGCGAGCGGCGCCCGGATGGTCTCGATGGACAACGTCTACAGCTACGGCCCGCCGCCCGGGGGCCACCCGTTCACCGAGGAGACCCCCGACGCCGCGACCACCCGCAAGGGCAGGCTCCGGGGCCGGATGGCCCAGGACCTGCTCGCCGCGCACCGGGCCGGGCGGGTGGAGGTGGCGATCGGGCGCGCCTCGGACTACTTCGGGCCGCGCGGCGGCGCCCAGTCCAACCTCGGCGACCTGGTCGTCCCGGCCCTGCTCGCCGGGCGCACCGCCACCGTCCTGGGCGATCCGGACCAGCCGCACACCTACACCTACGTCCCGGACATCGGGGAGGCGCTCGCGCTCCTCGGCCGGCA
This sequence comes from Streptomyces sp. NPDC056480, assembly GCF_042795405.1. Classification (NCBI taxonomy): domain Bacteria; kingdom Bacillati; phylum Actinomycetota; class Actinomycetes; order Kitasatosporales; family Streptomycetaceae; genus Streptomyces; species Streptomyces sp. NPDC056480. The sequence goes on from NZ_JBHTSA010000037.1 coordinate 19,424, forward strand.
CCCCGACGCCGCGGGCCGCGTCTGGCACCTCCCCAACGACCCGCACACCCGCACGACCCGGGAGCTCGTCGGCCTGGCCCACCGCGCCACCGGCCGTCCCGGGTCCGCCCGTGTGCGCCGGATGCCGACGGCGGCGCTGTACGTGATGGGCGCGTTCAATCCGACGGTGCGCGAACTGATCGAGATGCGCTACGAGTTCGCGGAGCCGTTCGTCGTCGACTCCGCGCTCGTCAAGGAGCGGCTCGGCGCCGTCGCCACCCCGGTCGAGGAGGCCCTGGACCGGACCGTGGCGGCGTACCGCGCCCTCAGAAGGTGAGGACGCCCCGGGCCACCTTGCCGGCCTCCGCGTCCTCCACGGCCCTGGCGAACTCCTCCACCGGGTAGGTGGCGGTGACGAGTTCGTCGAGGAGGAGTCGGCCCGAGCGGTACAGCTCGGCGTAGAGCGGGATGTCGCGCTGCGGGCGGGAGGAACCGTACCGGCAGCCCAGGATCGACTTGTCCAGGAACATCGCGGCGGGCAGGAAGCTCGCCTCCGCCTTCGGCGCGGTCATGCCGAGGAGGATCGCCTGCCCGTGCCGGTCGAGGAGGTCGATCGCGGTCCGGACGAGCCCGGTGTGCCCGACGCACTCGAAGACGTGGTCGGCTCCGGTGGGAAGGATCTCCCGTACCCCGTCGGTGGAGGTCAGGAAGTGGCTCGCCCCGAACCGGCGGGCCACCTCCTCCTTCGCCGGGTTCGTGTCCACGGCCACGACGGTCAGCGCGCCCGCGATCCGCGCGCCCTGGAGGACGTTGAGTCCGATCCCGCCCGTGCCGATGACGACGACCGTCTCGCCCCGCCCGACCCTGGCCCGGTTCAGTACGGCGCCGACGCCGGTGAGGACGCCGCAGCCCATCAGGGCCGCCGAGGTCAGCGGGATGTCCTGCGGGATCTTCACCGCCTGGACCGCCTTCACGACGGTCCGCTCGGCGAACGACGAGTTCGAGGCGAACTGGTAGAGCGGCAGCCCGCCCCGCGAGAACGGCTGCCCCGGCATTCCGATGGCCTTCCGGCACATGGTGGGCCGCCCGCGGTCGCAGTCCGCGCAGGCCCCGCAGTTGGCGAGGGTCGACAGGGCCACGTGGTCGCCCGGGACGACGTGCGTGACTCCCGCTCCGACCGCCTCGACGACCCCGGCGCCCTCGTGCCCGAGAACGACGGGAGGGGGGAAGGGGATGGTCCCGTCGACGACCGACAGATCGCTGTGGCACAGTCCGGCCGCCGCGATCCCCACCAGCACCTCGCCCGGCCCGGGGTCCCGGACCTCCAGGTCGTCGACGACCTGGACCTGCTTCCCGTCGAAGACCACGCCCCTCATGAGCCGTTCTCCGTCCCGGCGCCGGCCTCGCCGCCGCCGTTGCCCGCGCCCGCCTCGGGGCCCCCGCCGGGACCCGTGCCCGCGCCGGGACCCGTGCCCGCGTTGGGGCGGTCGCCCGCCGCGGCGGCGCGGGCCATCTCCTCGAGGCGCGCCAGCATCGGCATCGGGTCCACCCCCACCGTCCCCGGCAGGAAGTCCGCGATCCGCTCCGGGGTCCAGGCGCCGCCCTCCGCGTATCCCGCCCGCAGCTCCCTGGGCTGCGCCCAGACCGCGATCTTCGGGCCGGCGATCGTGTAGACCTGCCCGGTGATCCTCTCCTCGCGGGCCCGCTCGGAGAGCAGGTAGACGACGAGGGCGGCCACGTCCTCCGGCTCCCCGATCTCCTTCAGCTCCATCGGGACGTTCGCCGACATCCGGGTCCGCGCCACCGGCGCCACGGCGTTCGCCGTCACTCCGTACTTGTGGAGGCCGAGCGCCGCCGACCGTACGAGGGAGATGATCCCGCCCTTCGCGGCCGAGTAGTTGGCCTGCGCCACCGAGCCCTGGTGGTTGCCGCTCGTGAAGCCGATCAGCGTCCCGGTCCCCTGGCGCCGCATGATCGCCGAGGCCGCCCGGAAGACCGTGAACGTGCCCTTCAGATGGGTCGCGACGACCGGGTCCCACTCCTCCTCGGACATGTTGAAGAGCATCCGTTCGCGCAGGATGCCCGCCACGCACACGACCCCGTCCAGGCGCCCGTACTCGGCGAGGGCGACGTCGACGACCCGCTGTCCGCCCGCCATCGTCGAGATGTCGTCGGCGACGGCGACCGCCGTGCCACCTCCCGCCTCGATCTCCTTCACCACCGAAAGCGCGATCTCCGAGGTCGGTTCACCGCCCTCGATCGACACGCCGTAGTCGTTGACGACGACCTTCGCGCCCTCCGCCGCGCACGCGAGGGCCACGGCGCGGCCGATGCCCCGTCCCGCGCCCGTCACGGCGACGACCTTGCCAGCCAAGAAGTTCCCCATGCCCGGCCCCTCCCGCAGTTTCTGACGGTCCGTTAGATTCATTCGTCGTCAGGATTCTACGGTCCGTCAGATACCGGAAAACAAGACCCCGGAGGCCCCCGATGTCTCTGCCCGCCGCATTCCACGAGATCGCCAAGCGCGTCAACAACTGGGGACGTTGGGGCCAGGACGACGAGATCGGCACCCTCAACCTCGTCATCGACGAGGTCGTACGGGAGGCCGTCGCCACCGTCCGCAGCGGCCACCGCGTCCCCCTCGCCGTCGACCTCAAGCAGGACGGCGTCCAGACCGGCATGATCCCCGGCCGGGTCAATCCGCTCCACGTCATGGTCCAGATCAACCAGGAACTCTTCGGCCCCGGCACGGTCGCCACCAGCGACGACGCCGTGACCCTCGGCCTCCAGGCCGGCACCCACTGGGACGCCCTGACCCATGTCTCCCACTCGGGCCACATCTACAACGGCCGCCCCGCCGCCACCATCACCCCGCACGGCCGCTCCGAGTTCAGCGGCATCCACACGGCCCGCCACCTCGTGAGCCGCGGGGTCCTGCTCGACGTGGCCGCCGCCAAGGGCCTGGACCGGCTGCCGGGCGACCACGCCGTCACGCCCGAGGACCTGGACGAGGCCGCCGACTTCGGCGGGGTGACCGTACGGTCCGGCGACATCGTTCTCGTACGGACGGGTCAGATGCAGTCGTACCTGGCCGGCGACCGGCACGGATACGCCTTCCCGTCACCCGGGCTCTCGATCCGTACGCCGGAGTGGTTCCACGCCAGGGACGTCGCGGCCGTCGCCAACGACACCCTCACCTTCGAGATCTTCCCGCCGGAGATCGAGGACCTGTGGCTGCCCGTGCACGCCCTCGACCTGGTCGAGATGGGAATGCTCCAGGGGCAGAACTGGAATCTGGAAGCTCTGTCCACAGCCTGTGCACAAGAGCGGCGCTACGCCTTCCTGCTCTCCGCGATGCCCGAGCCCTTCGTGGGCGGTACGGGCACACCGGTGGCACCGGTCGCCGTCCTCTGAGCACCGGCACGTCGACGGGTGGCGGCGCGCACGGCTCGGCAGCCGTCACCCGCCACCCGGCCGCGAACCGTCAGCAGTGCACCCGGCCGGGCGCGAACGGCGCCCCCCGGCCCGGCGAAGGCGCGGCCGGAGCCGGGTCCACCTCGCACCAGATGCTCTTGCCGGCGCCCTCGGGCTGCCAGCCCCACCGGTCCGCGAGGCCGTCGACCAGCTCCAGGCCGCGCCCGTTGGTGTCGTCGCCCTCCGCGTGCCGGGGGCGCGGCGGGCGGTCGCTCGCGTCCGCCACCTCGACGCGCACCCCGCCCTCCGCCGCGAACAGCATCCGCAGCACGGCCGGACAGCCCGTGTGCACCACGGCGTTGGTCACGAGCTCGGAGATGAGGAGCACCAGCGTCTCGGCCAGCGGCTCGTCATCGCCTATGCCCGAGCCGGCGAGCCGCGACCGGGCCCACCTCCGGGCTCGCCCCACCTCCGCCGGGTCCGGCCCGACCTCCAACTGAACCTGAAGCACCTGCACCGCTCACACCATCCGAACCGGCGGACACATCGCCTCGCGCCTCACAGCCATCGACGCCCTTACGGAACGTGATTCCCTTGCGAGACAGCATGGTTGACGTACAGTCACCGCAACAAGCGCTTCGGGCATATTCCAGCGCGAAGGAGTACGCGTAGTCCATACTGTGCGACGCACGCTGCGGGGAGTCGAACAGGAGCGCGCGGAGCGCCTCCTCGGGGCGCGAGCGGCGCGCATTCCCGGACCCGGAGTCACCTCAGGGGCGACACCGGGACGATCCGGGCCAACGAGCACTCGCATCCCACGGAGCGTACCGGAGCCGGAGGCCGACTCCGGGCCGTGACGGCCCCGCCGAAGGACACAACCAGATATCAACATTCCGTGACCCGGCGGGTGCGGAGTGCGATGCCGGGAGTCACAGTCCGGCGGCCACCGCCTCCGCCGCGCGCGCGGCGGGCAGGCGCAGCTCGGCCCGCACCCAGGCGCGCTTGAGATGCAGATGCACGTCGGCCTCCCAGGTGAAGCCGATGCCGCCGTGCACCTGGAGGCAGTCGCGGGCGTTGGCGGTCGCGGCCTCGTCGGCGAGGAGCTTGGCGCCGGCGATCTCGACGGGGTCGGCGGTGAGGGAGGCGGCGCGGACGGCGGCGCGGGCGAGCTCGGTACGGACGAGCATCCCGGCACAGAGGTGCTTGACGGCCTGAAACCCCCCGATGACCTGCCCGAACTGCTCCCGCTCACGCGCGTAGGCGACGGCCGTCCCGGTGGTGGCCTCCGCGCTGCCCACCTGCTCGGCGGCGGTGAGCAGCACGGCCTCCAGTCCCTCCGCTCCCCCGACGCCGGGGGCGGCCGCGGGCACGGAGGCGGAAGCGGACGCGGACGCGGGCATGGGCACCCGGTGCAGTGGCGTCAGCGGATCCACCGACCGCATCGGGACGGCTCCTTCCACATCCCCCAGCACCACGTCGGCCTCGTCCAGCCAGGGGACCAGCCCCTCGGCCACGGCGGTGACGACAACGGCCCCCTCCGCCGCCCCCGGCACGGACCCCGCCGCCATGTGCGTGGCGACCAGCGGCCCCGGCAGCAGCACCCGCCCCGCCTCCTCGAACAGGAGCACCGCCTCCGGGAGGCCGAGGCCCACGCCGCCCTCCTCCTCCGGCAGCCGCAGCGCGAAGAACCCGGCCGTGCCGAGCTCCCGCCACAGGCCGCGGTCCAGCGTCCCGCCGGCGTCGACCGCCGCCCGGAGCGCCTCCCTGCCGAAGCGGCCTTCGAGGAGGTCCCGTACACCGCGCCGCAGGGCCGTCTGGTCCTCGGTGAGTCGGAAGTCCATGGCGGGGGTCACCGGCCCTTCGGCAGGCCGAGGATGCGCTCGGCGACGATGTTGCGCTGGATCTGGGAGGTGCCGGCCGCGATCGTGTACGAGAGCGAGGACAGCCGGTCGAGGGTCCAGTCGCGGCCGAGGTCGAGCGCGTCGGGGCCGAGGACGGCCGCGGCGGCCTCGTACAGCTCCTGGCGGGCGTGCGAGTAGTGCAGTTTGAAGACGGAGCCGCCCGCGCCGGGCACCCCGCCGGTCGCCTGGGCCTCGCTGACGTTGGCCTGGACGATCCGCCACAGGGCCCGGAACTCGGCGGAGAGCCTGCCGAGGCGGCGGCGCAGGACGGTGTCGTCCCAGGTTCCGTTCTTCCGGGCGGTGCGGGCGAGTTCGCCGAGGAGGCGGCGGCAGGCGACGACCTCGCCGACGAACGCGGTGCCGCGTTCGAAGGAGAGGGTGACCATGGTGACCCGCCAGCCGTCGTTCTCCTCGCCGACCCGGTTCTCGACGGGCACCCGTACCCCGTCGAGGAAGACCTCGGCGAACTCCGTGGAGCCGGCGAGCGTCCGCAGGGGCCGTACGGTGATGCCGGGGGCGTCCATGGGCATCGCGAGCCAGGTGATGCCCCGGTGTTTGGGGGCGGTGGCGTCCGTACGGACGAGGACTTCGCACCAGTCGGCGACCTCGGCGTGCGAGGTCCAGATCTTCTGCCCGCTGACGACGTACGAGTCGCCGTCCCGGACGGCCTTCGTCCGCAGGGAGGCAAGATCGGAGCCCGCCTCGGGCTCGCTGAAGCCCTGGCACCAGACCTCGTCGCCGCGCAGGACCGGCGGCAGCCAGCGTTCCCGCTGGGCGGCCGTGCCCTCGGCGGCGATCGTCGGGCCCGCGTGGAGCAGTCCGACGAAGTTGGCGCCGACGTAGGGCGCTCCGGCGAGCTCGGTCTCCTCCAGGAAGATCAGCCGCTGGGTGGGGGACGCGTCCCAGTGGACGTCGGCGTATCCGGCGTCGTGCAGCCTGCGCTGCCAGCCGCAGTCGTACGCGCGCCGGGACGGCCAGTCGAGCGGGTCGGGCCTCGGCGGCAAGGTGGGCAGGACGACCGCGAGCCAGGCCCGCAGCCGCGCCCGGAACTCCTCCTCCTCCGCGCTGTACGCGAGGTCCATCAGCCGACGCCCCGGATGCCCCGGTCGAGGTCCAGGCCGAGCATGCGGATGGCGTTGCCCCGCATGAGCTTGTAGACCGTCTCGTCGTCGAGGCCCTGGACGTGGTCGAGGGCGACCTCCTTGGTGTGCGGGAAGGTCGAGTCGACGTGCGGGTAGTCGGTCTCGAAGGTGGCGTTGTCGCGCCCCACCACGTCCAGGGAGGCGATCCCGTGCTTGTCGCGGAAGAAGCAGCAGAAGATCTGCCGGTAGTAGTACGTGGACGGCGGCTCGGGGACGAGGTCGCGGACGCCGCCCCAGGCGCGGTGCTCCTCCCAGACGTCGTCGGCGCGCTCCAGGGCGTACGGGATCCACCCCATCTGGCCCTCGCTGTAGGCGAGCTTGAGCCGGGGGAACTTCACGAGGACCCCGCTGAAGAGGAAGTCCATCATCGAGGCCATCGCGTTGTTGAAGCTGAGCGAGGCCTGGACGGCGGGCGGGGCGTCGGGCGAGGCGGCGGGCATCTGGCTGCTGGAGCCGATGTGCATGTTGACGACCGTGCCGGTCTCCTGGCAGACGGCGAAGAAGGGGTCCCAGTAGCCGGAGTGGATCGAGGGGAGTCCGAGGTGGGTGGGGATCTCGGAGAAGGTGACGGCCCTGACGCCGCGGGAGGCGTTGCGCCGGATCTCGGCGACGGCGAGGTCGATGTCCCAGAGCGGGATGATGCAGAGCGGGATGAGCCGGCCGCCGCTGTCGCCGCACCACTCCTCGACCATCCAGTCGTTGTAGGCGCGCACGCAGGCGAGGGCGACCTCCTTGTCGTGGGCCTCGGCGAAGGTCTGGCCGCAGAAGCGGGGGAAGGTGGGGAAGCAGAGGGAGGCCTCGACGTGGTTGAGGTCCATGTCGGCGAGGCGTGCCTTGGGGTCCCAGCAGCCGCGCCGCATCTCGGCGCGGGTGATGCCCTCCAGGGTCATGTCGTCGCGGTCGAAGCCGACGGCGGCGATGTTGCGCTTGTACGGGAACTTGAGGTCCTCGTAGATCCACCAGTCGGTCGGCGGGCCGTCCGGGTCCATCGTGATCTGGTACTTGCCGGCGACGTAGGCGAGCTCCCCGATGCCGGCCGTGAGGGGCTGGGGCCCGCGGTCGCGGTACTTCTTCGGGAGCCAGGTCTCGAAGAGGTGGGCGGGCTCGATCACGTGGTCGTCGACGCTGATGATGCGGGGCAGTTCCGTCATGACCCCTCCATGTTTCTGATGGACCGTCAGATCTGACGTCATCAGGCTAGCCCCGCACCCCTGGACCGACAAGCGCCCGGCCTCTACGCTCGCCGCACCATCTGACGGAACGTCAGCCAAGAGGAGTCCGGTCATGGATCAGACCGCACACGCCCTGGGCGCGGCCCGCACGCTCTGGGAGCTCGTCGAGCGCCGCGCCGCCCTCACCCCCGACCGGCCCGTCCTCCTCCAGGGCGACCGGGTCCTCACCTTCGGCGGGCTGCGCGACCGCGCCGAGCGCTGCGCCGCCGGGCTCCACGCCATGGGGGTGCGTCCGGGCACGGTCGTCGCCTGGCAGCTGCCCACCCGCATCGAGACCGCGGTGCTCTCCTTCGCGCTCGCCCGCATCGGAGCCGTGCAGACCCCCGTGATCCCCTTCTACCGGGACAAGGAGGTCGGCTTCGCGCTGCGCGAGTCCAAGGCCGAGTTCTTCGCCGTCCCCGGAACTTGGCGCGGATTCGACCATACGGAGATGGCCCGGCGGCTCGGCGCGCACGGGATCTTCGAGGCGTACGACCCCGACTCCCTGCCCGACGGCGACCCGGCGGTGCTGCCCCCGCCGCCCTCCTCGGGGACCGACGTCCGCTGGATCTACTGGACCTCGGGCACCACCTCCGACCCCAAGGGCGTCCTGCACACCGACCGCTCGCTCCTCGCGGGCGGCTCCTGCCTCGCCCACGCGCTCCGGCTCACCGCGTCCGACGTCGGCTCGATGGCCTTCCCGTACGCGCACATCGCCGGGCCCGACTACACGGTGATGCTGCTGCTGTACGGGTTCCCCGCCGTCATGTTCGAACAGTTCGCGCTGCCCGAGGCCCTCGACGAGTACCGGCGGCACGGGGTGACGGTCGCCGGCGGCTCCACCGCCTTCTACTCGATGTTCCTCGCCGAGCAGCGCAGACAGCCCGGCGAGCCGGTCATCCCCACGCTGCGGCTGCTCGCGGGCGGCGGGGCGCCGAAGCCGCCGGAGATCTACCACGCCGTACGGAAGGAGCTGGGCTGCCAGCTCACCCACGGGTACGGCATGACCGAGGTCCCCATGATCACCATGGGCGCGCCCGACGACACCGCCGAGAACCTCGCCACCACGGAGGGCCGCCCGCCGGCCGGCATGGAGATCCGGATCACCGGCTCCGGCGAGGTGCGGCTCCGCGGGGAGGCCGTCTGCCGGGGCTATCTGGACCCGGCGCAGACGGCCGCCGCCTTCGACGAGGACGGCTTCCTCATCACCGGCGACGTCGGACACCTCACCCCGAGCGGGCACCTGGTCCTGACCGGCCGCATCAAGGACATCATCATCCGAAAGGGAGAGAACATCTCGGCCAAGGAGATCGAGGACCTCCTCCACCGGCACCCGGACGTCGGCGACGCCGCCGTCATAGGGCTCCCGGACGCCGAGCGCGGCGAGCGCGTCTGCGCCGTCGTCGAACAGCCCCCGGGAGCCTCCCCGCTGACCCTCCCGGTGGTGACGGCCTTCCTGCGGGAGGCCGGCCTGTCGGTCCACAAGCTGCCGGAACAGCTGGAGGTGGTGGACGCGCTCCCCCGCAACGAGACGCTGCGGAAGGTGCTGAAGTACCGGCTCAGGGAGCGATTCGGTCGCTGACCCGCTGTCCGGGGACGTCCACGCCGGCGAGGTCCGCCGGGCCCACCGGACCCGCCGGCCCCGTCAGCGCCCCCGGCACGTCCTCGTACACCTCGAAGAGGCGCCGGACGCCGAGCGCGGCGAGGACCCCGCCGACGTGGCCGACGTGGCCGTCCCGGTCCTCGGGGAGGATCAGGCGCAGCCGGCCGCCGCAGGAGCGGAGCAGCCGACGGGACGCGATCAGCACGCCCACCCCGCTGGAGTCGCAGAACCGCACCGCGGACAGGTCGATCACCAGGTCGTGGCGGCCGCCCGCCACGGCGTCGTGGACGCGGCGGCGTATCCGGGGCGAGGTGACCAGGTCCATTTCGCCCCGTACACGGAGCACCGTCCAGGAGCCGTACTCGTTCTCGTCGACCTCGATCGTCGTCACGGTCGCCGCCTGCCCCACCGGCACGGTCCGAAACCCCCGGGCGCGAGGATGACGCTTTCCTTACCATCCGGGTCCGCGTCAAGGGCGCACTTGCGGCAAACATGCGTGCGTTCCCGGGGCGGCGCACTACTTTGGAGTAGAGACGGAGAGCCGCCGGAGCCGGGAGGGGCGAGGGTCGGATGGCGATGGACACACCACCGCGCTGGGACCGCAGGATGCAGCAGCGGCTGGCGCGTGGCGAGGCGGCCGCGCTCGGCGAGCTGTACGACCGGTTCGCCGCCCTGGTGCACAGCCTCGCCCACCGGGTCCTCGACGACGACGACGCGGCCGACCAGATCACCCGCGAGGTCTTCGGCTACATCTGGGAGAACCCGGACGCGTACGACCCCAAGCAGGGGAACCTGCGCTCCTGGGTGGCCAAACTGACGCAGCGACAGGCCGTCCACCGGCTGCGTCAGGCCGAGACGACGGCGTACGCGGAGACCGGCCGGGGCTCCGCGGAGGAACTGGAGCAGAAGGTCCGGCGGGCGTCGGTCGCGGCCCGCGCGGACTACATCGTGACGTCCATGCCGACGCCGCTCCGGGCCGCGCTCGAACTGGCGTACTTCCAGCGGCGGGACTACCGGCAGACCGCCGCCGACCTCGGCGTCACCGAGGACGAGGCGCGGCGGCGCCTGCGCCTCGGGCTCCAGCTGCTCTCCTCGGCCAACCGGCCCTTCGCCGAGGGCGGCGGTCCGCCCGGCTACGGACGGGCACGGTGACCCGGGCGAACGACGACGACGGGGACGACGTCGCACGCGCCCCGTGGATACCGGGGCCGCGCCGGGCGGCGGACGACCACGCGGACCTGACGGCCGACCCGGGCGAAGCGCCGGAAGAGGAGAAGCCCGGGGTGGAACCCGAGCCCGACGTACCCGTCCTGACGCACGGGGTGCTCAAGTCCCTTCTCGGGGCCTGGGCGCTTTCGGCGTGTTCGCCCGGGGAGACGCAGGCCGTCGAGGACCATCTGACGGCCTGCGCGCCGTGCGCGGACGAGGCCTTGCGGCTGCGGGACGCGGTGGCGCTGCTGCACGAGGACCGCGATCTGGACCTCGACCCGCTGCTGCGGTCACGGGTGCTCGAGAACTGCCTGGGCCGGCGGCCTGCGCGCATCCCGGTGCCGGAGTGGGTCACGCCGTACGACGCGGAGACCGCGCGGCTCGACGCCCTGCTCCGGGACATCGGCGAGTCGGAGTGGCACGCGCCGGTCCGGCTGAAGTGGTACGAGGAGGGCCGGATCGTCCGCCGGAAGGCGACGGTCGCCGGCGTCATGGGCCATCTCCTCGCGGTGGACGGCCTCGTGTCGGCGGCGCTCGGCCTGGAGGACCCGCTGGGCACGGGGACCCCGGAGCTGTCGCCGTCGGAGCGGACGGAGGCGTTCTGGTCGGGCCTCGACCGGCCGCCGAACCGCTCGATCCGCGGCCCGTGGCGGGACCAGAGCCACACGCTGATCCGGACGGTGTCGTTCGCGGGGCGTGGCGTGGCGGACCTGACGGTCACGTACAAGGACTTCGCGCTGCCGCTGCGGGACTCGCTGCTCGAGCGGGCCTTCGAGTGCTGGGTGCACGCGGACGACATCGCGAACGCGGTGGCGTACCCGTACGCGGCACCGAGCGGGGCGCATCTGCACAGCATGATCGACCTGGCGGCGCGACTGCTCCCGGGCGCCCTGGCGAACCGGCGCCGCACGGGCCTCGCGTCCCCGGCCCGCCATCTGGTCGCGGCGGGCACGCCGGGCCGCTCGCTGCATCTGGAGGTGGAGGGCGCGGGCGGCGGCCACTGGTACATCGCGCTGGACTCCCCGGCGGCGCTCGGCTCGCCGGAGCAGGTGGTGGCGCAGGTGGCGATGGACGGGGTGGAGTTCTGCCAGCTGGTGGCGGGACACATCTCCCCGGAGGAAGCGGCGGCGGGCCAGGACGGCGACCGCGAGGCGATCAGGGACGTCCTGTCGGCGGTGGCGTCGCTGAGCCGGCTGTAGGGCGCTCCGCCGGGGCTCCGGGCCGCGTGCTACGCGAAGACCACCGTGCGGCGGCCGTTCAGCAGGATGCGGTGTTCCGCGTGCCACTTCACCGCGCGGGCCAGCGCCTGGCACTCCACGTCGCGGCCGATCGCGACCAGTTGGTCCGGGGTCACGTCGTGGGCGACGCGCTCGACCTCCTGCTCGATGATCGGGCCCTCGTCGAGGTCGGCCGTCACGTAGTGGGCGGTCGCGCCGATCAGCTTCACGCCGCGCGTGTGCGCCTGGTGGTAGGGCTTGGCGCCCTTGAAGCTAGGGAGGAAGGAGTGGTGGATGTTGATGATCTGCCCGGAGAGCTGCTTGCAGAGGTCGTCGGAGAGGACCTGCATGTAGCGGGCGAGGACGACCAGCTCGACGTTCTCCTCGCGGACCAGGTCCAGGAGCTCGGCCTCGGCCTCCGCCTTGGTGTCCTTGGTGACGGGGATGTGCCGGAAGGGCACCCCGTACGAGCCGACGAGCTCCTCGAAGTCGGTGTGGTTGGAGACGACGGCCACGATCTCGACGGGCAGCGCGCCGATCCGCGAGCGGAACAGCAGATCGTTCAGGCAGTGGCCGAACTTCGACACCATGAGGACGACCCGCATGCGCTGGTCGGCGCGGTGGATCTGCCAGTCCATCTCGAAGGAGTCGCCGACGGCGACGAAGCTGGCGCGCAGCTTGTCGACGTTCACCGGGGCCTCGCCCGAGAAGTGGACCCGCATGAAGAAGAGTCCGGTGTCGCGGTCTCCGAACTGCTGACTGTCCTCGATGTTGCACCCGGTGATGAAGAGGTAGCTCGACACGGCGTGCACGATGCCCTGCTTGTCGGGGCACGAGAGGGTGAGGACGTACTGGTCGGTCATCCCGTCAGCCTGCCACATCCGGAGGTGCGCGGTGACCCCCCGTCCGTCAGGCGGACCCCGTCATGATGTGCAGCACGTCGAGGGAGCGCGGCGGCGTGTCCGGGTCCTCCCCGTCCGCCTGCGCGAGGTGTACGTGGGCCTCGCGGGCGGCCCGTACGGCCTCGGGCCATCCGGGGTGCTGGAGGTAGGCGGAGACGGGGGCGTCGGGGCCCACCTGGTGCATGATGCGCAGCACCCGGAGGACGGCGACGTCGACGAGGGCGGCCTCGCCGGTGTCGCGGAAGATCGAGCCGACGTACTTCTCGGCGGACCAGTTGTCGAGCCAGGTGTCCTCGACGAGGCGGTAGACGGCGTCGGTGACGTCGCCGTACCCGTCGAGGCCGGCCAGCCAGGTGGTCTCGTGGAACCCGGGGTCGGAGAGCATGTGCAGCGCCGAGCGCACGTTGCTGCGCCAGCGCCACCACGGCATGTCGTTGAGCGGCATGCCGCCCATGGTGGAGGAGCGACGGCCGCGACGGGAAGAGTTAACCGAACCGGAGACTGGACTGGACACGTTTCGATCGTACGTTCCCTTGTCCGGTAACCGGAGCCGCCCCCTCGCAGCCCCCGTAATTCACCTTCACGTCACCCCCCGTTGAACCATGCTCACTCCCGCGTTACCCATGAGGCGGAAATGTGCGTGTCCATGACCGGACGGCGACTGACCTCACTCCTCGCGTACGTCACGACCGCGACGGCCGGAGCCTCGTTGCTCACCGGTTGTGGCGTGCTCCCTGGAACCACGGGGGGTTCCAGGGAGCCCGTCACCGTCATGACGTGGGCTCCCGACCAGACCCGCGCCACAAATATGCCCGGAATGCCCGCCATGGCGCAGACCTACGCCCGGTGGGTCAACTCCCAGGGCGGCATCGACGGCCACGAGCTGCGCATCCTCACCTGCAACGAGCACAACACCACCACCGGCGCCGCCGCCTGCGCACGGCGCGCCGTCCGGGAGAAGGCGGTCGCCGTCGTCGGCTCGTACAGCCAGAACGGGCGCGCCTTCATGGCCCCCCTGGAGGCCGCGGGCATCCCGTACATCGGCGGCTACGGCATCTCCGAGGACGAGTTCACCAGCCCGCTCTCCTACCCCGTCAACGGCGGCCAGGCCTCGCTCATCGCCGGTCACGGCATGCAGCTCGCCGCGTCCTGCCGCAAGGTCTCCCTCGTCCGGCCCGACACCCTCGCCGGCGACAAGTTCCCCGAGCTCCTCAACTCGGGCCTGCGCAAGGCGAGCCACCGCAGCGCCGTCGACATCCCCGCCGTCGAGGACGCCGCCGAGTACACCGAGCCCGCCATCCGGGCCCGCGAGAAGGCCGGCGACGAGGACGGCTGCGTCACCGCCGTGCTCGGCGAGCGCACCCAGACCTTCTTCGACTCCTTCCGCCGCCTCCCGCAGCAGGACGGCGACGGCGGGAACGGCGACAGCTCGGGCGACGGCTCGGGCGACGGCTCCGGTGACGGCTCCGGCAAGAAGAAGGACGGCGTGCGGATCTCGTCCGTCCTCGGCAGCGTCGGCCAGCCCGTGATCGACCGCACCGGCGGCGCCCACAGCCCCTTCGAGGGCGCGTTCGTCACCGGCTGGTACCCGGAGGCGTCCGACAAGAGCTGGGCGCCGATGCGGAAGGTCATCCAGGAGCACGCCTTCGCCGACAACCGGGTCGACCCCGCCGACGCGGGCGTCCAGACCACCTGGATCGCCTACACGGTCCTCAAGGAGGTCGTCGAGTCCCTCGACACCGACAAGATCACCGCCACCCAGATCGCCTACGCCCTCGACCGGGGCGCGCGGATCGACACCGGCGGCCTGACCCCGACCCTGCGCTGGAAGTACGAGGACCTGCTCGGCGCCCCGGGCTTCCCCCGGATCGTCAACCACGAGGTGACGTTCCAGGTGGTCCGCAAGGGGCAGCTGGTGGCGCAGCAGCCCGGCTTCGTCGACGTCGGCGAGACCGTCCTGAGCGCCCCCTGAGCGCCTCCCCCCGCTGTGGCCCTGGCCGCAGCGGGGGTCACGGCCGGGCCGCGCCCGGGCCTACAGCTGCGTGTACGTCCGCTTCTCCAGGCCGTACTTCGAGGCCGTCGGGTTCCACAGCGAGGCCGCCTGCTTCTTGGCGGCGGTGGCCTCGCCGCTCTTGTTGTTCGCCGCGAGGAAGTGGCTGGTCGAGCGCGCCTTGCCGCCCTTGCAGGCCTTCTTGGCCTTCATCTGGTCGCCCCAGGCCGCGTAGTGGTCGTCCGCGGACGCCGAGGCCTGCCAGGCCTTGATGAGCGAGGCCGTCAGGGCCGGGTTGTCCGGGATCTTGTCCACCGACAGCGACTGGAGCTTGGTGACCAGGCTCCGGCGCTGCTCGGCGGCGCCCCGCAGGTCGCTCGCGGCCTTGTCCAGGTTCTTGCACTGCTTGATGGACTCGACCGAGCTGATCACCGTGTCACGGCTGTTGCTGCTGGTCGCGAGGAGCTTGCTCAGCTCCTGCGCCTGCGGCTCCGCCGGGTCGGCCGGCTTCTCACTGGGCGCGGCCGTCGGCTCGCCGGACGGGGCGGCGGAGCTCTCCGCCACGTTCTGGGGGCCCTTCTTGGGGTCCTTGTCCTCGTCACCGCCGCTGAGCAGTGCGCCGGCGCCGAGGCCGACGACCGCGCAGCCGACGACGACGGCGGCGATCAGCGCGACCGGGGACTTGCGGCGCGGGGGCTCGGGGTCGGCGCCGTCGTCGTAGTAGGCACCCTCGTACGCGTACTGCTGCGGAGGCGCCGGCGGCTGGTGGTGCTGCTGGTGCTGCGGCGGCTGATGCTGCTGGTACGGGGCCGGGGCGGGCTGCTGGTACGCCTGCGCGTGCGGCTGCTGCGGGGCCTGCGGCGCCCGCGGGGCCTCCGTGCGGAAGAGGTTGTCGAACTCGGCGGGCGGCTGCCGCTCACCGGGCTCCTGCGGCGGTACGGGGGCGATGTACTGGGTCGCGTCGGAGGCGCCCGCGGGCCCGGGGCCCTGCGCCTGGAGCGGCCCGGTGCCCAGGAACTGTGTCTGCGCGCCCCCGCCCGGCTGCGGCGGCACGGGAGCGATGTGCTGGGTGGCCTGCATGTCCCCGGCCGACGGCGGATAGCCGTATCCGGGACCCTGGCCGGCCTGCGGCATCCCGCCGGGCGCCGGCTGCTGCGGGTACCCGTAGCCCGGCTGCGGGCCCGGCGCCTGCGGCATGCCGCCCTGGACCGGGGAGACCGGCGGCATCCCGCCCGGGACCGGGGCTATGTGCTGGGTCGCCTGCATGTCACCGCCGCCCGGGGCACCCGGACCCGGGTAGCCGTAGCCGGGCTGCGGCGCGCCCTGCGGCGGGACCGGCGGCAGGTACTGGGTGGACTGCATGTCGGCGGCGCCCGGCGCCGCCTCCGGGGGCAGGGGCTGCGCGGGCGGCAGCGGCTGCCCGCCCGGCGCCGCGCCGGCGGGACCCCAGGCGCCACCGTACGGCTGTGCTCCCCCTTGGGCGTTCTGCGCGGGGGGCACCGCCGGGTACTGCGGCTCCGGACCCTGTCCGTTCTGCGTCACCGGGACTCCTACTGATGGACCTACGGAATCGTCGGCTCACGCTACCGGGTGCGCCCCGGGCTCCGCACACACGTGTGAGCCCGGTTACACAACCTTCTCGAACGGCACCGCTCCCGGCCGGGACTAAGCGGCATAGAGCTCCATGCGCGCCCCGAACTCCCTTACCACCGCCTCCCCCGCGTACGGCTCCAGACGCTCCCGCAGGTCCTCCAGGTACTCCGCGCCCCTCGACGACCGCAGCGTGCCGAGCAGTTCGAGCGCGCGCGTGCCCGTGCGGCAGGCCTGCTCGACCTCGCGCTGCTGGACCTGCGCCGAGGCGAGCAGGGCGAGGCCGATCGCGCGGCGCCGCGCGCGCGTCTCCGGGTGTCCGGCGATCGACTCCTCCGCCGCCCGCACCGCGGCCTCCGCCTGCCCCAGGTCCCGGTAGCAGTGCGCCAGTTCGTCCGCCAGGTAGGCCCGGTCGAAGTGCGCGATCCACGCCGGGTCGTCGCCCGACTCCGGATCGGCCTGCTCCAGGGCCCGTACGGCACGGCCCGCCGCCGTCTCGAAGGCGCTGAGGTCCCCGAGCAGGGCGTGCCCGCGCGCCTCGGCCGCGTGGAACATCGCCTCCGCGCGCGGCGGCACCTTCCCGCGCGCCCCCTCCTGCGCGGCCCTCGCCAACTGGGCGATCTCCCGGGGGTTCCCGAGCTGCGCGGCGAGGTGGCTCATGGACGCGGCGAGGACGTAGCCGCCGTAGCCGCGGTCGCCCGCGGCCTGCGCGAGCCGCAGCGCCTGGATGTAGTACCGCTGGGCGAGGCCCGGTTCGCCCGTGTCCACCGCCATGTACCCGGCGAGTTCGGTCAGTCGGGCGACCGCCGCGAACAGCTGCCGGCCGACCGCCTCCCGGTACGAGCCGGACAGCATCCCCGACACCACGCTGTTGAGGTAGTGGACGACCACCGGGCGCACGTGCCCGCTGCCGAACCGCCGGTCGAGGTCGACGAGCGCCGCCGTCATCTCCCGTACGGCCGCCACGTCCGCGACCCCGACGCGCGCCCCCGCCATCCGGGCCACATGCGTGTCCGGGCCCGTGATCAGCCAGTCCCTGCTGGGCTCGACGAGCGCGGAGGCCGCGACCGTGGAGCCGGACAGGAAGTCGCGGCGGCCCACGTCACTGCGCCACAGCTCGCAGACCTGCTCGATCGCGCCGGGCACGGTCGGCGCGAACTGGAGCCCCACCCCGGCCGCGAGGTTGCGGCCGTTGGCCATGCCGACCTCGTCGATCGTGACCGTACGGCCCAGCTTGCGGCCGAGCGCCTCGGCGATGATCCCCGGCGCGCGCCCCCGCGGCTGCTGCCCGCGCAGCCAGCGCGCCACCGACGTCTTGTCGTACCGCAGGTCGAGGCCGCGCTCCGCGCCGACCATGTTGACCCTGCGGGCGAGGCCGGCGTTGGAGCAGCCCGCCTCCTGGATGAGCGCCTGGAGCCGTTCGTTGAGCTGACGCGGAACGAGTGGCCTGGCTGCCATGAGTACCCCCTGAGGCCGTGCGGTGATCACCGAAGAAGGGATCACTGCCCGGTGGATATCCGGTCAATGCCGATGTGAACACGCGAAACCGGACACGTCGGTTGCGGCTTCGCCACCGGCGCCCCCCTCTGTCCGTACCCACCCCGGCTCCCCGGCCCCCCGCGCGCCCCCGCTCGTGCACCGATGCGCCCCGCGTGCAGGATCGATGCCTCACACCGCTCGGCGTCCTGGCCGTAACCCCAGGTGACGGGGGAAGTTGTGTTCCACGTGGAAGAGACCATCGGAGTCACGGAAGCCGCACAGATCCCCAAGCAGCGCGGCGATCAGCTGCTGGACAGTGCCGTGCGGTACGCGGAAGAGCGGCACTGGGACGTGTTTCCCGGGACCTGGCTGGAGGCCGTCGAAGGCCGGGAGCGCTGCTCCTGCGGGGCGGACGCGTGCGCCGTGCCCGGCGCCCACGCGGTCAGGCCCGACTGGTCGACCCAGGCGACCGGCAGTGGGGTCGGGGCCCGGCGGATGTGGTCGAAGCAGCCGAAATCGTCGATCCTGCTGCCGACGGGCCGTACCTTCGACGCGATCGAGGTGCCCGAGTCGGCCGGGTTCCTGGCGCTCGCCCGGATGGAGCGGATGGAGCTGACGCTCGGCCCGGTCACCTGCACCCCGGACCGCCGGATGTTCTTCTTCGTCCTCCCGGGCGCCGCGACCAAGGTGCCCGACCTCGTCCGCAAGCTCGGCTGGGTCCCGGCCTCCATCGACCTCACCACCCGCGGCGAGGGCCACTACGTGGCGGCCCCGCCCACCCGCATCGGCGGCAGCGGCGCGGTCCAGTGGGCCAGGCGCCCCACCCCGGCGAACCGCTGGCTCCCCGACGCCGAGGAACTGATCAGCGCCCTCGCGTACGCCTGTGGCCGGGAGGCGGCGGAGGCCAGAAGCCGCACGTCCTGACCCTGGGTCCCCGCGGGCCTCACCCTTAGGGTGGGGCCCGTAAGACACACGGGGACGACGAGGGGCAGACAGACCATGCCTGACCAGGCATTTGACGGAGCGTTCGACACGGCGGGCGCCGCACCGGGGGACGATGCGGTGCCCGCCGTCCGCATCGAGGGCCTGTGGAAGCGATTCGGCCAGCAGATCGCGGTGAACGGCATCGACCTGGTGCTGCCCGCGGGCAAGTTCATCGGGCTCGTGGGACCCAACGGCGCCGGCAAGACCACCACCCTCTCGATGATCACCGGCCTGCTCCGGCCCGACCAGGGACGCATCCGGGTCGCCGGGCACGACGTATGGGCCGACCCCGAGTCGGTCGCCCAGGTCAAGGCCCGGATCGGCATCCTGCCCGAGGGCCTGCGGCTCTTCGAGCGGCTCTCGGGCCGCGAACTCCTCGCGTACAGCGGCCGGCTGCGCGGGCTGCCCGGCGCCGAGGTCGACAAGCGGGCCGCGCAGCTCCTCGACGTCCTCGACCTCACCGGCTCGCAGAACAAGCTGGTCGTCGACTACTCGACCGGCATGCGGAAGAAGATCGGGCTCGCGGCGGCGCTGCTCCACAACCCCGAGGTGCTCTTCCTCGACGAGCCCTTCGAGGGCGTCGACCCGGTCTCCGCGCAGACCATCCGCGGGGTCCTGGAGCGGTACACCTCCTCCGGCGCCACCGTCGTCTTCTCCAGCCACGTCATGGAGCTCGTCGAGTCGCTCTGCGACTGGGTCGCCGTCATGGCGGCGGGCCGGATCCGTGCCCAGGGCACGCTCGCGGAGGTACGGGGCGACGCGCCGTCGCTGCAGGCGGCGTTCCTGGAGCTCGTCGGCGCGAACGGGCGCGAGGCGGCGGGCGACTCGCTCGACTGGCTGGGCGGCGGGGCGGGGGCTGCCGGTGGGACCGGAGCTGCCGGTGGGGCGGGGGCTACCGGTGGGACCGGTGGGACTCGTGACACCGGTGCTTCGGGTGACACCTCGGCTTCGGGCGGGGCCGGTGCTTCGGGCGGGGCCCAGCGATGAGTGCCTTCCCGACCACGACCACCACCGGCACCGCGACCCCGGCCGGACCCGTCCCCTCCCTCACCTCCGTCTTCGTACGGCTCAAGCTGAGCCTGCTGCGCAACGGGCTGAAGCAGTCGGGCGGACGGACGGCCGCGTACATCCTCTCCATCGTCTTCGGAGCGTTCTTCGCCGCGGCGCTCCTGCTGGCCTTCGTCCTCATGCGGGGCAACGCCGACGCCGGCAGCGTCGCGATCCTCCTCACGGGAGCGCTCGCGCTCTCCTGGACGGTGATGCCGCTGTTCATCCCCAGCGGTGACGAGACCCTCGACCCGTCGCGGCTCGTCATGCTGCCGCTGCGGCCGCGGCCGCTGGTCCGCGCGCTGCTCGTGGCATCCCTCGTGGGCGTCGGCCCCGTCCTCACCTTCGTCCTGACCCTGGGCGCCGCGCTGTCCGTCGCGCACGGCGCGGTCGGCACCGTCGTCGCCGTCCTGGCCGTACCGCTGACGGCCGTGACGTGCGTGGCACTGTCCCGGGCCGTGGCCGCCGCCAACGTCCGGCTCCTCACCTCCCGCAAGGGCAGGGACCTGGCGCTGCTCAGCGGCCTGATCATCGCCGTCGGCATGCAGGTCGTGAACTTCGGCGCCCAGCGCCTGGGCGAGGCCGGCGGCCTGGAGTCGCTCGAACCGGCGGCGGCCGTCGTCAGCTGGCTGCCGCCGGCCGCCGCGATCGCCGCGGTCGACTCCGCCGGGCAGGGCGACTACGCGGTGGCGGCGGTCCGGCTGCTGCTCACGGCGGGGGCGCTCGCGGGGCTCCTGTACTGGTGGCAGCGGAGCCTCGTACGGCTGATGGTCGAGCCCGACGGCTCCACCATCGGCGCGGCCTCCGACACGGGCGGCCGTGACAAGGCCGACGGTACGGGGCTGCTCGCCCGGATCCTGCCGGGCGGGCACACGGGCGCGGTCATGGAGCGCAGCCTGCGCTACCTGTGGCGCGACCCGAAGACGAAGGCCGGGGCCGTGACCTCGCTCGCCCTCGGCCTGATCGTCCCGCTCGTCAACGCGCTCCAGGGCACCGGCTCGATCTACTGGGCGTGCTTCGCCTCCGGCATGCTCGGCATGCTGATGTACAACCAGTTCGGCCAGGACAGCTCGGCGTTCTGGATGGTCGCCCAGACCATCTCGACGACGGCCGACGCGTACGCCGAACTCAAGGCGCGGGCCCTGGCCCTGCTCATGATCACCCTTCCGTACGCGGTCTTCGTCACGGTCCTCACGGTCGCCGTCCTCGGCGACTGGGAGCGCCTCCCGGACGCCGTCGGCCTGGCGCTCGGGCTGCTCGGCGCGATGCTGGCGACGGGCTCGGTGGTCTCGGCCGTCTTCCCGTACTCGATCCCGCAGGACAGCGGCTACAAGAACGTGGCGCCGGGGCAGGGCGCCCTGGCGTGGATCTCGATCCTCGGCGGCATGCTCACGGCCCCGCTGCTGTGCGCACCGCTGATCGGCGCGACGATCTACCTCCACGTCTCCGACCAGCAGTCCCTGCTGTGGCTGCTGCTCCCGGCCGGCACGCTCTACGGCGCGCTGCTGATCTGGGCGGGTCTGAAGGTGGCGGCGCCGCGGACGGCGGGGCGGCTGCCGGAGATCCTGACGGCGGTCAGCAAGGGGTAGTCCCCTCCGGCCCCGCCCCCGGCGGACACGACTACGGCCCGCCCGGTTCGCCGGGCGGGCCTTTCGATGACCGGTGCACCCCGCCCGGGCGCTGCGGGACCGCACCGTCGTCGTCCCCGACCGCATCGCCCCGGCACACGCCGTCGGCCGGGCGGCGAGCAACGTTCGGCTCTAGGCCGGGTCCCGGGAGATCGCCTCGATGCGCTCCAGGTGTTCCTCGCCCCACGCGCCGAGCGGCCCCATCGCCGTGTTGAGGGAGTCGCCGAACCCGGTGAGGGAGTACTCCACCTTGGGCGGGACCTGCTGGTGGACCTCGCGGTGCACCAGGCCACTGGCCTCCATCTCGCGGAGCTGGAGGATCAGCATCCGCTCACTGATGCCGGCCACCGCCCGTCTCAGCTCCCCGAAGCGCAGCGGCCCCTCACCCAGCGCGAAGAGGATAAGACCCTTCCACTTGCCGCCCATCACGGCGATGGCAGCGTCGAGTCCGCAGGTGTAGGTCCGCTTGGCCATCAGCATTCACCCTTACAGAAGTGTGGGTACCGAACAGAATTGTAGGTACTTGTCGGAATGTGCGTGCCGCTCCAGGATGAGTGAAGTGCCGTGCCGGACAAGCCCGTTGGCGTCCGGCGGCTCCACTCGACGCGCGCGTGCGCATCTCCCACGACCCGCTGGAGCGACTCATGTCCGCCGACCAGGCAACACCCGCACCCACCCCCGTGACCGTGATCGGGCTCGGCTCGATGGGCCGGGCGCTGGCCGAGGCCTTCCTCGGCGCGGGGCACCCGACGACCGTCTGGAACCGTACGCCCGCCAAGGCCGCTCCCCTCGTCGCCAAGGGCGCCGCCCACGCCCGTTCCGTGCGGGCAGCGGTGGAGGCGAGTCCGTTGGTCGTGACCTGCCTGACCACGTTCGACGACACCCGTTCCGCGCTGGAACCGGCCGGGGCGGCGCTGTCCGGGCGGGCCCTCGTCACGCTGAACAGCGGCTCGCCCGCGGACGCCCGCGCGGCAGCGGCCTGGGCCACAGGCCACGGCGCCAGGTTTCTGGCGGGGGCGGTCAAGAACGTGCCGGCGGCCGTGGGAGCGCCGGACACGCTGCTGTACTACGGCGGCGACAAGACGGTCTTCGACGAGTACGGAACGACCCTGAGGGTGCTGGGCGGTGACACCGTCCATCTGGGATCCGAGACCGACCTCGCCGCGTTGTACGAGATGGCGGTGGGCGCGATGCTGCTGCCCGCGCTCGTCGGGTTCTTCCAGGGCGCCGCCGCGATCCGGACCCGGGGGCTGGAGGCGGACAGCATGGTGCGGTTCGCCGGCAAGTGGCTCGACATGATCAAGTCCCTGCTGCCGGGCTACGCCAAGGAGATCGACAGCCGCGACTACACGGACGCGGCCTCCTCCGTGGACATGTTCCTCGCGGGCGCGGCCCACGACAAGGCCCTGGGAGAGGAGGCGAACGTCGACACGACCTGGATCGAGCCGCTGAACGAGCTGCTGCGGCGCGCGGTCGCGGCCGGCCACGGCAGCCACAGCATCGCCGCCCTGACCGAGGTGCTCACGGGGGAGGACCCCCCGGGCGCACGGCGCTCGGCGTGAGAGCTCGCCGTCCGCGCCGTCCGCGTCAGCGGTACGAGGCGACCAGTCGGGCCAGGTGCCGGCCCGCGACCTCCAGAGGGGTCGCGCTGCGGGCGACCTGGGCGGCCAGTTCCGCGCCCTCCAGTGTGGCGATCACCGTGTGCGCCAGCTCCTCCGCGTCCGTCTCCGTGAAGCCCGACGCGGCCAGCTTCCGGGCGACCACCGCCCGCCAGCGGGCGAACGCCTCGGCCGCCGCGGCCTGGACGCCGGGCGCGCTGTTCGCCGTGCCGACGACCGTGGACGTGACGGGGCAGCCGTCGAGCCAGTCCGATGCGCGCAGGCCTTCGACGAGGGAGGCGGTGAGCGCGACGAGTGCCTTCTCGGGCTCAGGTTCCGCGTCCAGCGCCTCGGTGAGGAGTTCGGCGAACTCCTCGTCCCCGAGCCGGACCGCGGCCGTGCCGAGCTCCTGCTTGCCGCCGGGGAAGAAGTGGTACACGGAGCCGAGGGTGGCCCCGGCCTCGACGGAGATCTGCTTGATGCCGGTGCCCTCGTAGCCCTGGCGCTGCATCAGGCGTGAGGTCGTGCGGACGATCCGCTCTCGGGTTCCGGCGGTCTCGGGATCGTGCGGGGCCTTGGTCTTCACGCCACCAGGGTACCGAACTAGAGCGATCGTTCTAGCCCTGTGCTACGTTCCTCTCTAGATAGAGCGTTCGTTCTAGTCATTCGGGGAGAACTCTGTGCACACGTCCGCCGCGAACAGCCCGTCCACGTCCGTGACCGTCATCGGCCTCGGCCCCATGGGCCGCGCCATGGCCGGCGCCTACCTCGACGCCGGCTACCGCGTCACCGTCTGGAACCGCACGGCGAGCCGCGCCGACGACCTGGTCGCCAGGGGCGCCGTCCGCGCCGCCACCGTCGAGGAGGCACTGCGGGCCAACGAGTCGGTGGTGCTGAGCCTCACCGACTACGCCGCCATGTACGCGATCCTCGGGCCCGCCGCCTCCGCGCTGGAGGGCCGCGTCCTGGTCAACCTCAGCTCCGACACCCCGGAGAAGACCCGTGAGGGGGCCGCCTGGGCGGCGAAGCACGGGGCGCGGCACCTCACCGGCGGGGTCCAGACGCCCCCGTCCGGCATCGGCTCCTCGGAGTCCAGCACCTACTACAGCGGCCCCCGCGACCTCTTCGAGGAGTACGAGGGGCTCCTGAAGGTCCTCACGGACACGGACTACCGGGGCGAGGACCCGGGGCTCGCCGCGCTCTACTACCAGCTCCAGATGGACCTCTTCTGGACCACCCTGACCGCCTGGCTGCACATGGCGGCGGTGGCGGACGCGAACGGCATCGGCCTCTCCGAGATCAAGCCGTACGCGACCGGGACGCTGACCGGGATGGGCCAGTTCCTCGACTTCTACACACCGCGGATCGAGGCGGGGGACCACGGCGGCGACGTCGACCGGATCTCGATGGCCGTGGCGAGCCTCGACCACGTCGTCCACACGACGCGGGACTCGGGCGTGGATCCGGCGCTGCCCGCCGCCGTCCTCGAGACGTTCCAGCGGGCGGCGTCCGCGGGCTACCAGGACGACAGCCTGACCCGGCTGTTCGAGGTGTTCGGCCGACGGCCCTGACGCCCGGGGCCGGCTCCGCCGCGACCGGGAGCACGCGTCGATCAGGACGCGTCGACCGGCTGCGCCCGGGAGGACGCGTCGACCGGCTGCGCCCGGGAGGACGCGTCGACCGGCTACGACCGGTAGTACGCGTCGATCGGAGCGCGCGCCTCGTCGAACAGGGCCGGCCCGTCCTGCGCCACCGCCGGCCAGTCGCCCGACTGCGGGTTGAGCGCGACCAGTTGATCGGTGGCGAGCGCGAAGACGACCCGGCCGAGACCCGAGCGCACGATGCCGCCCGCGCACATCCCGCACGGCTGGCAGCTGGTGTACATCGTGGTGCGCGCCGCGGTGTCCGGGTCGAGTTCGCGGGCGGCCCAGCGGGCGAGCTTCAGTTCCGGGTGGGCGGTGATGTCGTCGTCGCGCCGTACCGTGTTGTGGGCCTCGGCGAGGATCTCGCCGTCCGGGCCCGCGAGCAGGGAGCCGTACGGCGCGTCCCCGAGGGTGACGGCGTGGGCGGCGAGGCCGATGGCGCGCCGCAGGAGCGCCTCGTCGGCGGTGGTGATCATGAGGTGGTCCTCCGGTGGGTGGCCACGGTGGTGAGCGCCCGCCAGGCCTCGTGGGGCCTGCGGGTCTCCTCCGGATCCCCGTGGTACGGGTCGAGTACGACGGTGTCGGCGCCGAGCAGCCGGAGCCGGTCGAGGTCGTCGAGGACCTGCTCGACGGTGCCGACTCCGGCGGGCCGTTCGGGGTCGTCGACGGGAGCGGTGGTCAGCCGCAGGGCGATGCGGGGCGCGAAGCCCGGCAGCGTGTGGTCCGCCAGCACGGCGCGCATCCGGTCCATGGGCAGCCGCAGCGGGTGCCAGGCGTCGCCGAACCTGACGGCCCGGCGGATCCCCGCCTCGCTGTTGCCGCCGACCCATACGGGGACGGGGGCCGCGCCCGCAGCCTCGGCGCTCCCCTCCCGCGTCGCGCGCCATGCCTCCCGCAGCGTCTCCAGGTACGCGTCGGTCAGTCTGCCGCGCGCGGCGAACGGCACGTCGAGCGCGTCGAACTCCTGGCGCGACCAGCCGACGCCGACCCCGAGGACGAACCGGCCGCCGCTGAGCTGGTGGAGGTTGCTCGCCATGCGTGCCACGAGGAGCGGATGCCGGTACGGCAGGACGAGGACGGTGGTGCCGAGCCGGAGCCGTGTGGTGATTCCGGCCAGCCAGGACAGTGTGGTGAACGGCTCGTAGAACGGCTCCGGGTAGCGCTCGGCGACGTCCGGGGTGACGGCCACGTGGTCCGACACCATGAGCAGGTCGTAGCCGAGGCCCTCCACCGTCCGCGCCCATTCGCGCAGCACCCCGGGGTCGGTTCCGGGTCCGAAGTTCGGGACGTTGACGCCTAATCGCATGCTTCGAGGCTATCCCCGCGGCCAGGGGCCAAGGAAGCGAACTCTCCTGGTTGAACCGGCTTTCTCCCGTGCTTCTGCCGGTAGAATCGTCGTATGGCCGTGAATCTCGACGAACTCGACTGGGCGATCATCGAGCAGCTGCAGCAGGAGGCCCGCATCTCCCTCAGCGAGCTGGGCCGGCGCGTGAACCTCAGCCCGTCGGCCACCACGGAGCGGGTGCGGAACCTGGAGTCGCGGGGCGTCGTCACCGGCTATCACGCCGTGGTGGACCTGGCCAAGGCCGGTTACCCCGTCCTCGCCGTCGTACGGCTGAAGTACCCGGGCAACCAGCACCAGCCGTTGCGCCGGCTGCTCGCCGAGCGGCGGGAGATCCTGGAGTGCCTGCGGACCACCGGCGACGACTGCTACACGCTGAAGGTGGCCGCGACATCCATGGAGCACCTGGAGTCCCTGGTGGACGAGCTGGCGGGCTTCGGGAGCACGACCACCAGCGTCGTGTACAGCCGGACGCTTCCCCAGCGCGGCCCCGGCCGTCCCTGAACGCGCCGCCCCGGGCACGGCGGCGCCGCAATTCGGATGCGCGGAGCCCCGTCGTCTGCGACCCTCACGCCTTGTGACCCTTGATGACCTTGAGATCAGGCGTGCCGGCGACGCCGACGCGACCGCGGCGGCCGATGTGTGGCTGCGCTCCTTCGGTGCCGCACTGCCGACCGTACGGCGCGCGCACGACGACGACGCGGTACGGGGCTGGTTCACCCATGTCGTCGTGCCGGAGTACGAGACCTGGGTCGCGGTCGCCGGCGGGGACGGCGTGGTGGGACTCCTCGTCCTCGACGAGGGGGCCCTGGAGCAGCTCTACCTCGACCCGTCGTGGCGCGGCCGAGGCCTGGGCGACCGCTTCGTGGAACTGGCGAAGCGACAGCGGCCGGAGGGCCTGGACCTGTGGACGTTCCAGGTCAACGCACCGGCGCGGAGGTTCTACGAGCGGCACGGCTTCGTCGAGGCGGAACGGACGGACGGGCAGCGCAACGAGGAACGCGAGCCGGACATGCGCTATGTGTGGCGGCCGGTGAAGGACTGACTCAGGACCGGCCGCCCGACGCCGCGCCTCCGGGCCTCCCGGCTCCGGGCCTCCGGGCCTCCCGCGTCAGGAGCGGTCCAGGACCGACCCGCCCGCGTAGCGCGCCGAGGCGCCCAGCTCCTCCTCGATCCTGATGAGCTGGTTGTACTTCGCGGTGCGGTCGGACCGGGACAGCGAGCCGGTCTTGATCTGTCCGCAGCCGGTCGCGACCGCCAGGTCCGCGATGGTGGTGTCCTCCGTCTCGCCCGAGCGGTGCGACATGACGGCGGTCCAGCCGGCGCGGTGGCGACCGTGGCGAGGGCTTCGGTCAGGGTGCCGATCTGGTTGACCTTGACCAGGACCGAGTTGCCGACACCGGTGCGGATGCCCTCGCGCAGCAGGTTCTCGTCGGTGCAGAACACGTCGTCGCCGGTGAGCTGGCAGCGGTCGCCGACGCGGGCGGTGAGCTCCCGCCAGCCGTCCAGGTCGTTCTCGGCCATCGGGTCCTCGATGGAGACGATCGGGTACGCGTCGATCAGCTTGGCCAGGTAGTCGGCGTGCTCGGTGGGCGTACGGCGGACGCCCTCGCCCTCGTACACGTACACGCCGTCCCGGAAGAACTCCGACGAGGCCGGGTCCATGACCAGGCCGATGTCCGTGCCGGGCCGGTATCCGGTGCGCTCGACGGCCGCCATGACGAAGTCGAGCGCCTCCTCGGCGGTACGGAGCGCGGGCGCGAAGCCGCCCTCGTCGCCGACGCCGGTGGTGTGCCCGGCGGACAGCAGGTCGCGGCGGAGGGTGTGGAAGACCTCGGATCCCATGCGTACGGCTTCCGCGAAGCTCTCCGCGCCGATCGGGGCGATCATGAACTCCTGGAAGTCCAGCGGATTGTCGGCGTGCGCGCCGCCGTTGACGATGTTCATCATCGGGAGCGGCAGGAGGCGGGCGTCGGCGCCTCCGAGGTAGCGGTAGAGCGGCTGGCGGTGGGCCGCAGCGGCGGCCTTCGCGACGGCGAGGGAGACGCCGAGGAGGGCGTTGGCGCCGAGCCGGGACTTGTCGGCGGTGCCGTCGAGCGCGACGAGCGCGGCGTCCAGGCCGGCCTGGTCGTCGGCGTCGCGTCCGACGACCGCCGCCGCGATGTCGCCGTTGACGTGGGCGACGGCGCGGTCGACGCCCTTGCCGTGCCAGCGGCCGGCGTCCCCGTCGCGCAGTTCGACGGCCTCGCGTGCGCCGGTGGAGGCGCCGGAGGGGACGGCGGCGCGGCCGAGGGAGCCGTCGGCGAGGAGGACGTCGGCCTCGACGGTGGGGTTGCCCCGGCTGTCGATGATCCTGCGGGCGGTGACGGACGTGATGACGGTGGTCTCGACTGCCGTGGAAGCCATGGTGGTCCTTCGTGTGGAGGCGCGCCGCGGCTCTGCTGCGACAACGCTGGCGCGTGCCGCGACAACCTCGACTTTACAGCAATGCTGTGCAGTTTGGCTGTTCAGTTGTGCTGCACAGTTCTGCTGCGCAGTTCCGCTGTGGAGCCGCACCACCGGTTAAAGTGGCCTATGCCCACCCCGGAACCCGCCACCGTCGCCACCGAACTGCGTACCGCGATGGGCAAGCTCACGCGGCGCGTGAAGCACGAGGACCGGATCCCGCTCGGCCACGTCTCCGTACTCGGCACCCTCGACCGCGACGGCGCCATGACGACCAGCGACCTGGCGGCGGACCAGCGCGTACGGCCCCAGTCCATGGCCCGCTCGGTCGGGCTGCTCATGGAACAGGGGCTCGTCGTCCGCCGCGCGCACCCCACGGACGGCCGCAAGTCCCTGGTGGAGCTCTCCCCCGCGGGCCGGGCCGCCCTCGACGCGGAGCGCGGGCGCAGGGTGGGCTGGCTCGCCCAGGCGATCGAGCTGGAGCTCACCGGCGAGGAGCGCGAGGTGCTGGCGCGCAGCGCCGCCCTGATGGAACGGCTCGCCGCGCGCTAGGAAGACCTGCGGGACTCCGTGCCGGAAAGGATTCCCGAGTCCTGTCACAACGTCGTGGGGCGCTCCGTCATTGCTGTGAAGACGCCGACAAGGGCACGACGAAGGAGAACAGCGATGACGAACACGGACTCCACCACGGCCACCACGACCGTCGACGCCCCCAAGGGCTCCCTCTCCCGGATGCCCAACCCCGGCGAGTTCGTGCCCGAGTTGAACGACATCAGCGCCGCCCTCTTCCGGGCCACCGGCAACCGCTCGGTGCCGCGCGCCACGATGAGCCTCGTCCACCTGCGGGCCGGTCAGATCGTCGGCAACACCTACCTGACGATCCTCAACACCGGTTTCCTCCGCAAGGCCGGCCAGTCCGAGGAGCGCATCACCGCCGTCTCCTCCTGGCAGGACGCCCCCTACTTCACCGACGCCGAGCGCGCCGCCCTCGCCCTCGTGGAGGCCACCCTCCAGCCCGCCCCGCACGGCCGGGAGCGCGTCTCCGACGAGCTGTACGCCGAGGTCGCGAAGCACTACGACGAGAAGGCGCTGGCCACCCTGACCATCGCCATCGGCCAGATCAACTTCTTCATCGCCCTGGCCGTCATCGGCAAGCCGCAGCCGGTCGCCTCCCTCGCGGACGAGCAGTGGGACTGACCGGCCCCCGAACCCGGAAGCGCGTACAGCGAAGGCCCCCGCCCGGACGTTCCGGGAGCGGGGGCCTTCGGCCGTCAGGAGCGGCGGATCAGAACGCGGCCAGGTTCCACCAGGTGTCGGTCTCCAGGGAGCCGGCTGCGAACTTGCCCGTCCCCGTGCCCGAGTACATGACCAGCGCGCCGTCTCCTCGGTGCTCGGCGGAGACGAAGCTGCTGTTCGTGATCGCGGACAGGTCGTTGCGGCCGTCACCGTTGTGGTCGCCGACGGTCAGGAGCGAGGCCATGACGTTCCAGCCGCCGCCCACGAGCGTGCGGGTGCCGACGGCGCCCGCCTTGCCCGGGTAGAGCCACAGCTTGCCCGTGGACGCCTCGCGGGCGAGCAGGTCGGCCCTGCCGTCGCCGTTGAGGTCGCCCGGCGCCGCCAGGGTGTTCATGGTGTTCCAGCCGCCCGAGCCGATCAGCTTGCGCGCACCGATCGTGCCCGTGGACGTGCCCGGGTACAGCCACAGCTTGCCCGTGGACTTCTCGACCGCGAGGACGTCCGAGCGGCCGTCGCCGGACAGGTCGCCGAAGGCGGTGATGCCGTTCATGGCGTTCCAGCCGCCCGAGCCGATCAGCTTGCGCGCGCCGAGCGCGCCGGTGCCGGTGCCGGGGTACAGCCACAGCTTGCCGCTGGACGCCTCGCGGGCGATGACGTCCTCGCGGCCGTCGCCGGTGAGGTCGCCGTGCCGGGTGAGGGTGCTCATGGCGTTCCAGCCGCCCGAGCCGACCAGCTTCCCGGAACCGTCACCGGCCATGAACCAGAGACGGCCGGCCTTGTCGCGGGCGAGGACGTCCGGGGTCCGGTCGCCGTTCAGGTCGCCGAAGCCGGCCGCGGGGGCCTGGGCCGCGTACCACTCCGGGTACGGGTCCATGGCGCACTCGCGCTCGGTGGGGACGAGCTTCACCGAGCTGACGGAGGTGCTGCCGGGGCCGCCCCATTCGGTGCCCGCGGGGTTCGGGTCCATGACGCCGACGTTGCCGTCGAGACCGTGGCCGGCGTCGTCGTACAGGCAGGCGAACTTGTTCGTGCGGTTCATCACCGACCGGAACGTGTTGTCCCAGGCCCCGAGCGTCGCCACGCTCGCGTTCGTCTTGTACAGCGTCCCGGAGCCGTTCTCGGTCTTCCAGGCGCAGAAGTAGCCCGACGGGCAGTCGCTGAGCGCGGCCTGAGCGGGCGCCGCGCCCGCGCCGAGGAGCCCGGCCGAGCTGAGCCCCAGCGCCGTGGCCACCGTGGCCAGGCGCCGCAGCATTGAAGTGCGCATACGTTTCCTCCCTGAAGCGGCGCGGAACAGGCCTCGAACGCGCCGCGACAGGGAAGGTACCTCGCCGTGCCGGCGCGCCCGTCAGGAGGGTGGCCTCCCGCCGCGGGCGGCCGGTCGCAGCCTTTCCTACGAGGTCAGGACGCCGTTCAGGAAGGGGCCGACCGCCTCTCGCCAGGCGTCCGGGTGCTCGTAGTGGAGGAGGTGCCCGGCGTCGGGGATCTCCGCGTACGCGCCGTGCGGCAGCACGCGGACCATCTCCTGGGCCTCGGCCCTGCCCAGCTCGCCGTCCAGGCCGCGGACGACCAGCGTGGGGCAGCGGACCTGGGCCAGGGACTCCCAGTGGGCGTCGTGCACCCAGGTCTCCCGGGAGGTCAGCATCTGCTCCGGGTCGAAGACCGGACGCCAGCCGTCCGGGTGCTCGGCCATCACCTCGGCGAAGAAGGCACCCCGGGCGGGGTTGGGCCGCTCGACCCACGGGTCCTCCTCGCCGAACCAGCGGCGGGCGGCGTCGAGCGAAGGGAACGGGGCCGGCCAGCGGCGGAACCAGTCCCGCCACTCGCGCTGCGAGGCCGCGCCGAGCGCCGAGGCCCGCATGTCGCAGATGACGAGGGCGTGGACGAGGTCGGGGCGCTCGGCGGCCAGCTGCCAGGCGGTGAGGGCACCCATGGAGTGGCCGATGAGGGTGACCGGGCCGAGGCCGAGCTGCTCGACGGCGGCGGCCGCGTCCGCCACGTACGCCTCGCGGGTGAAGGAGGCGGCGGGGGGCTTGTCGCTGTGCCCGTGGCCCCGCTGGTCGAGGGCGACGGTGCGGGGGCGGTGCGGGGGGTGGGGGGTCGCGCCGGGGCGGGCCGCCGCCTCCGCGAGGCGGCTGATCGCCGGGGACCAGTGAGCCGCGTGGCCCATCAGGCCGTGGAGGAGTAAGACGCCGGGACCGGCCTGCGGGGCGGTCCCGGGCGTGAAGTCCCAGGCCGCCAGCCGTACGCCGTCGGCCCCGGTGACGTCGAGTCGTCGCGCCATCCCTGGCACCCCCTCTTCTTGCCGTCGAACCACGCCAGACTATCGAACTCGCATTCGAAAATGCGCTCCTGCCGCGCAACACCCCTCGTTCGAGTGACAGGCCTCAAGGATTGACGGCCGCTGCCGAGGGGAGATCTTGAACGGGAGGCGGACCGCTCGGGGAAAACGGTCCGAGGGGATTGACCTTGAGAGCTCGGGGCTCCAGGTCAGCACAGGGGAGGACAGGCCCCGGCGCCACGAGGCGCCGGGGCCCTCTGCCGTCCGGACCGGACACGAGCCCGACACCGTGCGGGACGGACGCGATCCCGCCACCGTCCGGGGCGCGCGGGCCGCCCGGGCGGGCGGCATCCGACGTACCGCCTGCGCGTGCCGCACGGCCCCCACCCCTCCCCGGTCTCGCACCGCTCCACCCCTCGTATCGCACCACTTCGCCCCAGCGTGGCACGACGACGGCGCGGGCGTAGCCATTCCGGCGTAAACCGGGGCGCACAAGGGCCGTTGGCCCGGAAGCGACACTCGAACGTGTCCTATTCCGGCGCAACCGGAAGCGAACTCCCGGGCGGAGACGCCGAAGGGTGCCCCACCGGGCGTCGCGTACGACGACCGGTGGGGCACCCTTCCCGCGCGATGCGGTGTCGGCCGGGGTGCGGTGTCAGCGCGTCAGCGCTTCGCCACGAACACGTGCGCCGCGACGTCCGCGTCCAGTTCGGCCGCCTCGCCGCTGCTGCCGACGAGGATGCCGCCCGCGGACTCCGTCACCGACACCACGGAGCCGGGCTGCACGCCCGCGCGCCGCAGCGTGTACATCAGCTGGGCGTCCGTCTGGATCGGCTCACCGATCCGGCGGACGACCACCGTCTTGCCCTCGCTCGCGTCCAGCTCGGCGAGCGACACCATCGAGTCGTCGAGGAAGGCCTCGGCCTCCGCCTTCTCGCCGAGCTCCTCGAGACCGGGGATCGGGTTCCCGTACGGCGACTCCGTCGGGTGACGCAGCAGCTCCAGGACGCGCCGCTCCACGGCCTCGCTCATCACGTGCTCCCAGCGGCAGGCCTCGGCGTGCACCTGCTCCCACTCCAGGCCGATCACGTCGACGAGCAGGCACTCCGCGAGGCGGTGCTTGCGCATGACGCGGGTGGCGAGGCGGCGGCCCTCGTCGGTCAGCTCCAGGTGCCGGTCGCTGGCGACGGCCACCAGTCCGTCGCGCTCCATCCGGGCCACCGTCTGGCTCACCGTTGGGCCGCTCTGGTCGAGCCGCTCGGCGATCCGGGCACGCATGGGGACCACACCTTCCTCCTCAAGCTCGAGGATGGTGCGGAGATACATCTCCGTTGTGTCGATCAGTCCGGACATACGTGCCCCTCGATGAGTCGTGCGCTGGCCCTGCACCAATTCTGACGCATCGCGCCGACAACCGGGCCTCACCGTCCCAAGGCGGTATTGACAGAGCAATGGTCCAGACCGCACCGTGATCGGCGACCGGGGCAGGACCAGGGCACGACCACGACATGACGCGACGACGCGACGGCGACGAGAAGGAGCTTCTGGAATGGGCGACAGCGCGGGCGAGAGCAAGCTGGCCGGACAGTTCTTCGACGCCGCGATCGGCCTGCTCCAGCAGGTGCGCGACGGCGACTCGGCCGAGATCGCCGCGGCCGGCG
Organism: Streptomyces sp. NPDC056480; assembly: GCF_042795405.1. NCBI lineage: Bacteria > Bacillati > Actinomycetota > Actinomycetes > Kitasatosporales > Streptomycetaceae > Streptomyces > Streptomyces sp. NPDC056480. The sequence continues at coordinate 52,923 of NZ_JBHTSA010000037.1, forward strand.
CCGCGATCGCCGAGGCCGTCGCCAACGGCAACCGGCTCTTCGCCTTCGGCGCCGGCCACTCCTCGCTCGCCGCCCAGGACGTCGTCTACCGTGCCGGCGGACTCGCCCTCATGAACCTGCTCGTCGTCCCCGGCGTCGTCGGCGTCGACGTCATGCCGGCCACGCTCGGCTCCGCCCTCGAACGCGTCGACGGCCTCGCCGGGGCGGTCCTGGACTCCTCCCCCGCCACCGCGGGGGACGTCCTGATCATCATCTCCCTCTCCGGGCGCAACGCCCTGCCCGTCGAGATGGCCATGAACGCCCGCGCGCTCGGCCTCACCGTCATCGGCGTGACCTCGGTGGCGTACGCGACGGAGACCAGGTCCCGGCACGTCTCGGGGACGTACCTCAAGGACCACTGCGACATCGTCCTCGACTCCCGGATCGCCGTCGGCGACGCCGAGCTCACCCACGAGGGCATCGAGGCCCCCTTCGCGCCCGCCTCCACCGTCGTCACCAGCGCCCTCATGCAGGCCACGCTGGCCGCCGCCGCCGAGGACCTCGTCCGCCGCGGCATCGAACCGCCGCTGCTGCGCTCCGGGAACGTCGACGGCGGCCACGAGTGGAACGGCCGTGTGATGACGGAGTACGGCGACCGGATCTTCTACCGGCACTAGGCCTCGCCGCGCCGGCACCAGGCCTCGCCGCTGCCGGCACGAGGCCTTCCCGGCCGGCAGCAGGAACGGCGGGCGACGAGGCGCTTCTAGAGGGTGTCCGCCCGCTCGCCCAGGTCCAGCGCCGCCGCCACCCTCGACGCCACCGCCTCCGCGAAGACCACGTCCTCCCGCTCGAACGGCTGCCGGCACGCGGCCCGCAGGAACGTCACCACGCCCAGCGTCCGGCCCCGGGAGCGCAGCGTCACACAGACCGCGTGGGCCGCGTCGGCGGGCCACTGGTGGGCCTCCGCCCACACCTCGGCCGTGCGGCCCGCGCTCGCGCGGACCGTGCCCACCCGGTCCCAGGCCTGCAGCGCCGGGTGCCTCGGGCCGTACCGCAGCGGGATGCCGCCGCCCACCACCGGCGACGCCGGGCCGGGCGCGCCCGCCGGGGTCGCCAGGGCCCGGGTCAGCCGCCGCTCACCCGCGACCCGGTCGACCAGGGCGTGGTCCGCGAACCCGGCGAGCGCGAAGTCGAGCAGCACCGCCGCCGCCTCCGCCGGGTCCTCGCACTCCGCCGCCGCCGCGCCGGCCCGGTGCAGCTGGCTCCACCGGAACCGCAGCCGGTCCGCCTCCCGGGCCGCGAGCCGCTCCTCCGTCACGTCCTGGAACAGCCACGCCACGCCCAGCGGCACCGGCTCCTCGGCCATCGGCGAGGACAGCAGCAGGAAGCCGCTGCGCCAGCACCGGCGCCGCTCCCCGGTGGACGTCCGCAGCGTCACCCACACCTCGGCGGGCGCCGGCGGCGTGCCCTCCGCCAGGACGTGCTGGAGGGCGGCCTCCAGCTCCTCCGCGCCGTGCACGACGACATCGCCCAGCGGGCGCCCGAGCAGGGCCGTACGCCCGGTTCCGAAGGCGCGGGCGGCGTGGCCGTTGACCATGGCGGGGCGCAGGTCGGCGTCGACGAGGACGACGCCCCAGGACGCGTCCTCGAACAGCGCCTCGCTGAGCGCCACCGACCGCTCCAGGTCGAGCTGGACGTGGACCTCGCTGAACGCGCAGTACACCCCCGCAGGACCGCCGTCCGCCCCTCGTACGCCGGCGGCCTGGCTGCGGACGAGCACCCGGCCGCCGTCCTTGCGGAGCAGCGCCAGCTCGTGGACCTGCCGGCCGGGGCCCTTCATGGCCCCCATCAGCCGCTGCAGGGTCTCCTCGGCGTCGGCGCTGCGCGCCGCCCAGCCCTCGAACCCGCGCCGCCCGACCGCCTCGGCCGCGGACCAGCCGAGGATCCGCTCGGCCTCGCGGTTCCAGTGTGTGACCGTCCCGTCGGCGTCGAACGCGCAGAGCGCCGCGTCCATCCCGTCGAGCAGCGCGGCCAGCAGATCGGCCCCCGCCCCGGGAACGGAAGCGGTCGCGCTCGCGGACCCCGTGAAAGCACTCATCCCGGCACCCCCCATGCTGCCGCCATTCAACTGGAACGTGACGCAGAGCACATCACCTTCACCGAAATCGTTGCATCGCGGAAACGCATTCCGATACGGGGGCGCCGCGGGTCCGTGGGCGGCTGCCGGAGAACTGCCGGAGCGGGTAGGCCGGCGGCATGTGCGCCGGTCAGGGCGCCAGCCGCTCCACCCGCCACGGCTCGCCCTCGCGGACGTACCGCAGCCGGTCGTGGAGCCGGTTCTCGTGCCCCTGCCAGAACTCGACCGCGTCCGGCACGACCCGGATGCCGCCCCACTCCGGCGGGACCGGCACCTGCGTGTCGCCGGGGTAGCGGGCGGCGAGCTCCCCGTACCGGGCGAGGAGTTCCGCGCGGGAGGCGATCACCGAGGACTGCCGGCTCGCCCAGGCGCCCAGCTGGGAGCCGTGCGGACGGGTGCGGAAGTAGGCGACCGTCTCGTCGCGGCCGATGCGCTCGGCGCGGCCCGTGACGATGACCTGGCGGGCCAGCGGGTGCCAGGGGAAGAGCAGCGAGGCGTACGGATTGGCCGCCAGCTCCGCGCCCTTGCGGGAGTCGTAGTTGGTGAAGAAGACGAAGCCGGCCTGGTCGTAGTGCTTCAGGAGCACCGTGCGCGAGGACGGGCGGCCGTCGGGGGTCGCCGTGGAGACGATCATCGCGTTCGGCTCGTGGATCGCCGGATTCTCGGCGGTCTCCTTGAACCAGCGGGTGAACTGCGCGATCGGTTCGGGGGCGAGGTCGGCGGCCGACAGCTCTGTGGTGCGGTACTGCTCGCGCATGTCCGCGGGATCCAGGGCGTCGTTCACAGGATCGGTCACGGGGCCATCCTGCCGCAGCGCCTCAGTTTGCCCGGCACCGCGTGCCGCCAATCCTTACTCGCCGGATCGGCGGAGTGTGCCGGATGTCACGCTTCCCCGCATCATCGGAACCGTACAGACTCTTGGGCTGGACGACTGTTGAATCCCCACCATCGACCACCATTCGGTTGATCGATCATCGATAGAGGAGCCGCCTGATGTCCGACTTCGTACCCGGGCTCGAGGGAGTCGTCGCGTTCGAGACGGAGATCGCCGAACCCGACAAGGAAGGCGGCGCCCTCCGGTACCGCGGCGTCGACATCGAGGACCTGGTCGGCCACGTCTCGTTCGGCAACGTCTGGGGTCTTCTCGTCGACGGCGCGTTCAACCCCGGCCTGCCGGCCGCCGAGCCGTTCCCGATCCCCGTGCACTCCGGCGACATCCGCGTCGACGTGCAGTCCGCCCTCGCGATGCTCGCGCCCGTGTGGGGCCTCAAACCGCTCCTCGACATCTCCGCCGAGCAGGCCCGCGACGACCTCGCCCGCGCCGCCGTCATGGCGCTCTCGTACGTCGCCCAGTCCGCCCGCGGCCAGGGGCTCCCCATGGTCCCGCAGAGCGAGATCGACAAGGCCGAGTCCGTCGTCGAGCGCTTCATGATCCGCTGGCGCGGCGAGCCCGACCCGAAGCACGTCAAGGCCGTCGACGCCTACTGGACCTCCGCCGCCGAGCACGGCATGAACGCCTCGACGTTCACCGCCCGCGTCATCGCCTCCACCGGCGCCGACGTGGCCGCCTCGCTCTCCGGCGCCGTCGGCGCCATGTCGGGCCCGCTGCACGGCGGCGCGCCCTCCCGCGTCCTCGGCATGATCGAGGAGATCGAGCGGACCGGCGACGCCACCGCCTATGTGAAGCAGGCCCTCGACAAGGGCGAGCGCCTCATGGGCTTCGGCCACCGCGTCTACCGCGCCGAGGACCCCCGCGCGCGCGTGCTGCGCCGGACGGCCAAGGAGCTGGACGCCCCGCGCTACGAGGTGGCCGCCGCGCTGGAGAAGGCCGCCCTGGAGGAGCTGCACAACCGCCGCCCGGACCGCGTCCTGGCGACGAACGTCGAGTTCTGGGCGGCCATCGTCCTGGACTTCGCCGAGGTCCCGGCGCACATGTTCACGTCGATGTTCACGTGCGCGCGTACGGCCGGCTGGTCGGCGCACATCCTGGAGCAGAAGCGCACGGGCCGGCTCGTGCGTCCGTCGGCCCGCTACACGGGGCCGGGGCAGCGCAACCCGCGCGAGATCGAGGGTTACGCGGACATCGCGGGCTGAGTACCCGATTCCCGTCCGTACGGCGACGGCCCGACCCGCACAGTCAGGGCCGTCGCCGTACGGACGTCGCATGAGAACTCGCCGGGGACGACGGGACGCCGTACCCGGCGAGGACGCCGTACCCGGCGAGGACGCCGTACCCGGCGAGGACGCCGTACGCGGCTAGGACGACAGGGCCGGCTGCGTCTCCGGGTGGAGCAGCAGGTCCGCGTGGTGGCGGGCCGTCGTCAGCGGGTGGGCCCGCAGCTTGCCCTTCAGCTCGTTGCGGCCGTACTCGGCGAACAGCGGGTTCGCCGGGTCGGCCGTGACGCCGGGCGCGGTCTCCGCGTACGGGAAGGTCAGCGGGTTGATCCGAGCGTCGAGCCGCGGGTTGTAGAAGAACGGCACCGAGTAGCGCTCCGTCGCCCCGGGCGGCGAGACGACCCGGTGGTTGGTGGCGATCAGATAGCCGTTGGTCGCCACTTCGAGGAGCTCCCCGAGGTTCACGACGAACGCGCCCGGCAGCGGCGGCACGTCGTGGAAGTTCCCGTCCTCCCTCTGGACTTGGAGCCCTCCCACGTGGTCCTGGAGAAGCAGGGTGAGGAAGCCGTAGTCCTTGTGCGCGCCGACGCCCTGGTCGTCGCCCTCGCCGCTGCTGCCCGGGTAGCGCACCAGCTTGAGGTGCGGGTGGGCGCGCGGCCCGAAGATGTCGTCGTAGAAGTCCTCGGAGGCGCCGATCGAGGCGAGCAGCTCGTGCAGCAGCCGCTCGGCGACCCCGCTGAGCCGCTCGATCCAGTGCAGGGCGGCGGTCCGCAGCTCAGGGAGGGCTTCGGGCCACTGGTTGGGGCCTTCGAGCCACCAGTACGGGGCTTCCCAGGGCGCGGGGGTCCGCGCGGGGCGCTCGGCGCCGATGTCGAGCTGGTCGCGCCAGTCGCGCGCGCCGGCGGTCCGCTCGTCGCCGATGCGGGTGTAGCCGCGGAAGTGCGGCGAGTTGATGTTGTCGAGGGCGAGCCGGTCGGCCTCGGGCAGGGCGAAGAAGGCGTGCATCGCGGAGGTCAGGGCCCGCGTCTCGGCCTCGGTCACTCCGTGCCCGATCAGCTGGAAGAACCCGACGTCGTGCGCGGCCGAGTGGAGCTGGGCGTGCAGCAGGCGCCGGGCCTGGGGGTCACGGTCTGCGGCGGAGAGGTCGACGATGGGGAGCTGCGAGGAGTACGAGCTGCGAGTCATGTGTGCGTCCGCGGGGTCTACGGGTGCCCGGGGCGGCCGCCGAGGGTGGGGCGGGGGCCACGGGTGCCGGTCGGCTTGGGCTCTGAACGAGGGACCCGGTGGGGGGCGCTGGTGGTGCCCCTTGGGGTCATGCGGAGCGGCGACAGCTCATGGACGTGACGCGGAGGAAGTCCACGTGGCGACGGCGTACGAGCGTAGGCATGCGACCAGAGTACTGCGGTGGGGGTGGTTGGACTGTGGCGCGGGTCACGTCGCACGGGAGGACTTGCGGCCATGACGGGCTTGGGGAGGAGGATCCCCAGGTGGGGGCCTCGGATGGGCTCGAATCTTTACGGCAGCGTTTCGGGTGGGCCCGAATCCCCACGTCGGCGCCGTCTCCCGGGGGCCGGTGCCTCGTCTCCCTACGCCTTCACGCCAGCGCCTCGTCCAGCAGCAGGGCCCACTGGGCGACGACGCGTTCACGGCGGGCGCGGTCGTCGGTGAGGAGGGTCGCGAGGCCGAGGCCGCGGGCCATGTCCAGGAAGCCCTGGACGGTTTCGCGGACGCCGGGGCGGGACTCGTCGGCGCCCAGCACCTCGACGGCCATGCGGTGCGACTCGCGGCCGACGCGGGCCTCCAGCTCGGTCACGCGCGCGCGGAGCTGCTCCTCGCCGGAGGCGGCGACCCACAGGTGGAGGGCGGCCCGGAAGAGGGGGCCGGTGAAGAGGTCGACGAGCGCGGCGACGGCCTCGTGACGGTCGCGGGAGGGCAGGGTCCGCAGTGCCTGGGAACGCTCCTCGGCGACGTACTCGACGGCGGCCGTGAAGAGGTCCTCGCGGGTCGGGAAGTGGTGCTGGGCGGCGCCCCGGGAGACGCCGGCCCGTTCCGCGACGACGGCGACCGTGGAGCCCGCCCAGCCGTGTTCGGCCAGGCAGGACACGGCCGCCTCCAGGAGCCGCTGCCGGGTGGCGCGGCTCCTGTCCTGCTTGGGTGCGGTCACAGCCGCCATGCGGGGTCCCGTCGTTCGAGGAAGGCCGTCATCCCCTCGCGCGCCTCGGCGGAGGCGAAGAGCGTGGCCGACCTCTGCACCAGGTCCTCCGCGTCTCGTTCGAAGGTCTCCAGGACTCTAGCGGTGACCAGCCGCTTCGCCTCGCGCAGGCCCTGCGGGGAGGCGGCGCGGAGGGAGTCGAGGAGGCCGGGCAGGGCGTCCTCCCGGTCCGTCACGAGCCCCATGGCGATCGCCTCGGGCACCCCGAACCGCTCACCCGTCAGGTAGTGGCGGGCCGCCGCGCGCGGCTCGAGCTTCGGGAGCAGGGTGAGGGAGATGACGGCCGGGGCGACCCCGATCCGTACCTCCGTGAGCGCGAAGTCGGCTCCCTCCCCCGCGACGACGATGTCGGCGGCGCCGAGCAGGCCGAGGCCGCCGGCCCGGGTGCGGCTGCCCGCGGTGACGTGGGCGACGACCGGTTTCGGCAGCTCGACGATCTGCCGGAGCAGGTCCACGAAGGCGTACGGGCTCGGCGGCGCCTTGAGGTCGGCGCCCGCGCTGAACGTGCTGCCGGTGTGGGTGAGCACCACCGCCCGGACCGCGGGGTCCTTGCCGCAGACGGTGAGCGCGTCGGCCAGTTCGGCGACGAGCGCGGCGGAGAGCGCGTTGCGGGTGGCCGGGGAGTCGAGGGCGAGGGTGGTGATCCCCCGCTCCTCGGTGACGACGACCAGGGTCATGTACGGTCCCTCAACTCTCGGTCTCGGAGCTCTCGGTCACGGAGGTCACGGTCTTCCCTGTCCCGGTCGCGGAGCTCTCGGCGGAGGATCTTCCCGGACGCTGCCCGGGGCACCGCGTCGATGAACTCGACCTCGCGGACCTTCTTGTACGGGGAGACCCGGGCGGCGACGTGCGCCATGACGTCCTGGGCGGTGAGGCCGGGCGCGGCGGCCTGGCGTACGACGTAGGCCTTGGGGATCTCGGTGCCGTCCGCGTCCGTGACGCCGATGACGGCGGCGTCGGCGACGCCCTCGTGGGTGAGGAGCAGCGCCTCGAGTTCGGCGGGGGCGACCTGGAAGCCCTTGTACTTGATGAGTTCCTTGACGCGGTCGACGACGTACAGCCAGCCCTCGTCGTCGACCCGGCCGATGTCGCCGGTGTGCACCCAGCCGTCGGCGTCGATCATGGCGGCGGTGGCGTCGGGCCTGCCGAGGTAGCCCTTCATGACCTGCGGTCCCCGGATGGCGACCTCGCCCTCCTCGCCGGGCGCCGCGTCCTTCGACGGGTCGTCGAGGGACAGGATCCGCATCTCGGTGGAGGGCAGCAGCTTGCCGACGGTGCCGGGCGGAGGGTCCTGGGCGTCGAGCGGGACGACGTGGGTGCCCGGGGACAGCTCCGTCATGCCGTACGCCTGGAGGACCGGCGGCAGTCCGAGCCGCGCCGAACAGGCCTGGGCGAGGGCCGCGTCGAGCGGGGCGGCGGCGCTGACGATGTACTCGAGGGACGACAGGTCGTAGTCGGCGACGGCCGGGTGCTTGGCGAGGGCGAGCACGATCGGCGGGGCGACGTAGAGGCCGTTGATGCGGTGCTTCTGGATGGCACCGAGGAAGGTGTCGAGTTCGAAGCGGGGCAGGACGACGACGGTGGCGCCCTGGCGCAGGGGCGCGTTCATGAGGGCGGTGAGCCCGTAGATGTGGAAGAAGGGGAGGATCGCCAGGATCCGGTCGCCGGGCCCCATCGGGATGACCGGCTCCAGCTGGGCGAGGTTCGTGGCGATCGAGGCGTGGGTGAGCATCACGCCCTTGGGGACACCGGTGGTGCCGGAGGAGTACGGGAGCGCGGCGACGTCCTCGTCGGGGTCGACGTCGGTCTCGGGCACGGGGCCGGTGGACCCGAGGAACGCCTGCAGCGAGCGCACGCCCTCGCCCTCGGGGCCTTGCGGCGGCTGGTCGCAGACGAAGATCTCCCGTACGCCGCCGGCGAGTTCGGCGGCGGCGCGGGCGGCGGGGAGCAGCGGGGAGACGGTGACGATCCAGCGGGCCGCGGAGTCGCGGAGCTGCTTGGCGAACTCCTCGGGGGTGGCCAGCGGATGCACGGTGGTGACGGAGGCACCCGCGCGCGTGGCCGCGTAGAAGGCGACGGGGAAGAGCACGGTGTTGGGGCTGTGCAGCGCGAGCACGTCCCCCTTCCGCACGCCGGCCTCGGCGAGTCCGGCGGCGACCCGCCGATGGAAGGCGTCGACCTGTCCGTACGTGAGGGTGAGCTCCCCCGCCCCGTCGATCAGCGCGGGGGCGTCGCCCCGTTCGGCCGCGCGGCCGAGCACCGCGTCGTGGATCGGCAGGGAGACGGTCGGGACGGCCTCGTACTCGCTGTGGAACACCATGCAAGCCCCCTGGAGAGGTGGGAGTGGTGGAAGGTGGTCGCCAGGATCGCGTGTGGGGGTACGACTTGGGGAGACCTTGTCAGCACTCCGGGGAAACAATCAAGCATGCATGCATGATTTCTGGGACGGACGACGGCCCGCCCCCGTGAGCGGGGACGGGCCGTGCGTCGCGCGCGGGGACGGGCCGTGCGGCGGCCGTCCGGGGTGTCAGCCCTCGCAGGCCACCCCGTCGCCGTCGCGGTCGAGGTGGCGGCCGTAGCCCGGCTCGCCCGCGTGGATGGGGGCGGCGCCGGCGGCGCGGACGGCCGTGCAGTTGCGGTAGTAGACGCTGCCGCCGCCGGAGGACGCGTCGTCACCGGCGTCCTCGGTGGGCGCGGGCGTGGGCTCCTGGGTGGGCACGGGCGCCTGGGTGCGCGTCGGCTTCGGGGTGGCCGGCTGGGGCTCGGGCGTCGGGGTGGGCTTGCGCAGCACCTCGTCGGGCGACTTCGGGCACGGGACGCCCGGCGCCGTCAGGTACACCACCGGCACCGCCGACGAGACCGGCGCGCCGGCGTCCGGGCGCTGGAAGCAGACGGTCCAGCGGGCGTGGTCGGCGGGCAGCTCGACGTCCTTGTAGGCGGCGTAGGAACGCCCCAGGTTGGCGGTGAGGAACCGCTCGGAGTCGGCGTACATCCCGCCGACGAGCGAGGGCATCGCCGGGGCCGCCTCCGTCTTCGACGGAGTGGGGGTCGGGGTGGGAGTCGGAGTGGGGGTCGCGGTGGCCGTCGCCGTCGGCTTCGCCGCGCCCTTCGCGTCGCCCTTCTCCTCCTCCGGCGGGTCGCTGAGGAGCAGCAGCAGGAGCCACAGGGCGCCGAGGACGGTCGCGGCGACCTTCTTGTTCCGGCTCCAACGGCTCGTCCAGGTCAGGGCTATGCCCGCCGGCGGGAGGAGGACCAGAAGGCAGATGATCAGCACGGGGTGCTGCCACCAGCGCCGGGCGGGCAGCGGGGCGGGAGCGGGCTGGAACGGCGGCGGAGACGGGTACACGTGCGGCTCCCGGGGGCTGTGAGCGTGTGCGAGGTGCACGGATCGTACACAGGTTGTTCACAACCGGTAGCCCTTCCTACGGAATACGAGACGTGATCGGCATCGGCTCGCGCCGCGCCGGAACGGGGCCGTTCCGGAGCCAGAACTTCCGCTCCCTTCAAGGTCATCAGCCGGTTAGCCTGCGCTCATGGTCTTCAAGCGCCTTCTTGGCATGGGCGGCATACCGCTCGAAATCGACACCGTCGTGCAGTCCGAGCCGGCACTGCCGGGCGGCCTCCTGACCGGGGAACTGATCCTGCGCGCGCCCGACCGCCGCATCGAGGTGAAGTCGATCTGGCTGAGGCTGGTGACCGACGCTCCGGTGGCCCACAAGGGCGACGGCGACGGATCCGGCGGCGACACCTTCGACTACCCCTCGGTGAGCGGCCACTTCACCCTGGAGAAGGGCGCGGAGAAGCGGCTCCCGATCCGTCACCGGCTCAAGTGGGAGACCCCGCTGACCGAGGTGAAGGGGCAGAAGCTCGGGGTCCACCTGGGCATCCACACCGAGGTCGAAGCCGAGGGCGTCAAGGCCCAGACGGACGACGACCCCGTGTACATCGGCGCGCTGCCGCTGCACGAGGCCGTCCTCGACGCCTTCGCCGCCGAGGGATACGCCCTCCGGACCTCGCGCATCCACAGCGGGAACATCCCCCGCACCGAGTACCACGTCTACCGGGCGCAGGGGCTCCTGCTCGTCGACGAGCGCTCCGGGCAGGACCGCCCGGAGAAGCTGGAACTGCACTTCCACACCAACGCCGTCGGCTGCGAGATCTTCCTCCGCAAGGCGAAGCTCGACGAGCGCTACTGGAAGGACAAGCCGCCGGCCCGACGCTTCGTGGCAGCCCACCACGAGGTCGGCCGGGTGGACTTCGGCGAGGCGGTCCGCCGGTGGATCGACGAGGTCGGCCTCACGGACGGCAGCCACCCGACCAGCGACTACGAGGACTGAGCACCGGATCCGCCCCGGCCGGTGGCGCACCGCCACCGGCCGGGCGTCAACCCGGCCCGGGTCAGTACGATTTGGGCAGCCCGAGCGTCTGGTGCGACACGTAGTTGAGGATCATCTCCCGGCTGACCGGCGCGATCCGGGCCACCCGTGCGGCCGTGACCAGCCGGGCCAGGCCGAACTCCTTGGTCAGGCCGTTGCCGCCGAGGGTGTGGACCGCCTGGTCGACGGCCTTCACACAGGCCTCCGCCGCCGCGTACTTCGCCATGTTGGCGGCCTCGCCGGCCCCCATGTCGTCGCCCGCGTCGTAGAGGTGCGCGGCCTTCGCCATCATCAGGCGGGCCAGTTCCAGCTCGATGTGCGCCTGGGCGAGCGGGTGCGCGACGGCCTGGTGGGCGCCGATCGGAGCCTTCCAGACCTGGCGCTCCTTCGCGTACTTCACGGCCTGCGCGAGCGCGTACCGGCCCATGCCGATCGCGAACGCGGCCGTCATGATCCGCTCCGGGTTGAGGCCCGCGAAGAGCTGGAGCAGACCCGCGTCCTCGTCGCCGACGAGCGCGTCGGCCGGCAGGTGCACCTCGTCGAGCGTCAGCTCGAACTGCTTCTCGTTCGCGTCGAGTTCCATCTCGATGTGCCGCCGCTGGAAGCCGGGGGCGTCGCGCGGGACGATGAAGAGACAGGGCTTGAGGCTGCCCGTGCGGGCGTCCGAGGTACGGCCCACGATCAGCGTCGCGTCGGCGATGTCGACACCCGACACGAACACCTTGCGCCCGTTGAGGACCCAGCCCTCCTCCGTACGGGTCGCGGTCGTCGTGATCCGGTGCGAGTTCGAGCCCGCGTCGGGCTCCGTGATGCCGAACGCCATCGTCCGCGAGCCGTCCGCGAGACCCGGAAGCCAGGCCCGCTTCTGCTCCTCCGTGCCGAAGCGGGCGATGACCGTGCCGCAGATCGCGGGCGAGACCACCATCATCAGGAGCGGCGCGCCGGCCGCACCGGCCTCCTCCAGGACGATGGACAGCTCGGCCATGCCGCCGCCCCCGCCGCCGTACTCCTCGGGCAGGTTGACCCCCAGATAGCCGAGCTTGCCGGCCTCCGCCCACAGGGTGGCCCGGTCGAAGCCGGGGCCGTGCCGGTGGCCGAGCGCGGAGACGGCGGCGCGGAGCGCGGTGAGCTCTTCGCTTTCGATCATGGTGCTCATACGGTCTGGTCCTCCTGTGCTGCTTCGGTCGTGGCGTCGTCCGAGACGACGGCGAGCAGGGCACCTACCTCGACCTGACGGCCGGGGGCGGCGTGGAGCGCGGTGAGCGTGCCGGAGGCGGGGGCGATGACGCGGTGCTCCATCTTCATGGCCTCCAGCCAGAGGAGCGGCTGCCCGGCGGTGACGCGGTCGCCGACGGCGAGGCCGTCCGCGACCCGGACGACGGTGCCGGGCATGGGTGCGAGCAGGGAGCCGGGGGCGGTCTGCTCGCGCGGGTCGGTGAAGCGGGGTCGGACGGCGAGCCGGTGGGGTCCGGCGTGCACGATGCCGTCCCCGTACGCGGCGACGCCGAAGTCCCTTACGACTCCGCCGACTTCGAGCCTCACGCGGGCGGGGTCCGCCGCGACCACCCGTACGCCCTCGGGGGCCGTGACCTCGAATCCGCCGTCCCGCGCCGGCCTGTAGCGCACCTCGTGATCGCCGTACGTCCGCGTCTCGTCCTGGGAGCGCAGGTTGCGCCAGCCCCCGCCGAAGCGGCTTCTGCGGGCGGCGGCCCCGGCGAGGGCCGCGGCGACGGCCGCGTACTCCTCGCCGGTCCGGGGCTCCGTCAGCGCGTCGAGGTTCCGGTCGTAGAAGCCGGTGCCCAGGAGCGCGGGGTCCGCGAACTCGGGGTGCCGGAGGGAGGCGACCAGCAGGTCCCGGTTGGTGACCGGGCCGTGGATCCGCGTCCGGTCCAGGGCGTGGGCCAGCTTGCGGATCGCCTCCGCGCGGGTGGGGGCGTGGACGATCACCTTGGCGAGCATCGGGTCGTAGTGGACTCCGATCGTGTCCCCGGAGGCGTACCCGGTGTCGAGGCGGGTCCGGCCCTCCCCCGGCAGCTCGAAGAGGTGCAGGACACCGGTCTGCGGGGCCCACGCGCGCGCCGGGTCCTCCGCGTACAGGCGCGCCTCGATCGCGTGGCCGCGCGGGGCCGGGGGCTCGGGCGGCAGGGCCCGGCCCTCGGCGACGGCGAGCTGGAGCGCGACGAGGTCGACCCCGAACGCCTCCTCGGTCACGGGGTGTTCGACCTGGAGACGGGTGTTCATCTCCAGGAACTGGGCTCGGCCACCGGCCACCAGGAACTCGACCGTGCCCGCGCCGACGTAGCCGACCGCCTTCGCCGCACGGACGGCCGTGTCCAGGAGGGACGCTTCGAGCGCGGCGGGCAGACCGGGCGCCGGCGCCTCCTCGACGACCTTCTGGTGGCGCCGCTGGAGGGAGCAGTCACGGGTGCCGAGCGCCCAGGCGGTGCCGTGGGCGTCGCAGAGGAGCTGCACCTCGACGTGCCGCCCGTTCTCGACGTAGGGCTCGACGAACACCTCGCCGTCGCCGAAGGCACTGAGCGCCTCGGCCGAGGCGGCCGCCACCTCCCCCGCGAGCTGGCCGAGTTCCCGTACGACCCGCATCCCGCGGCCGCCGCCGCCCGCCGCCGCCTTCACCAGGACGGGCAGGTCGGCCTCGGTCACCTCCGTCAGGGGCGCGATGCCGAGGAGCTCCTTGGCGCGGGTCTTGGACGCCATCGCCTCGATCGCCTCCGGCGGCGGACCGATCCACACCAGACCGGCGTCGATCACCTGCCGGGCGAAGCCGGCGTTCTCGGAGAGGAAGCCGTAGCCGGGGTGGACGGCGTCCGCGCCGGCGGCGAGGGCCGCCTTCACCACCAGGTCGCCGCGGAGATACGTCTCCGAGGGCGCCGCCCCCGGCAGCCGTACCGCCGTGTCCGCCTCCCGTACGTGCAGGGCGTCGGCGTCCGCGTCGGAGTACACGGCGACCGTCGAGACACCCAGCTCACGGCAGGTGCGGAAGACGCGGCAGGCGATCTCGCCCCGGTTCGCGACGAGGACGGAGGTGATCATCGAGGGCTCGGTCATGGGGAGGGCCTCACATTCGGAAGACGCCGAAGCCGCCGCGCGCGCCCTCGACCGGTGCCGTGTGGATCGCGGAGAGGCACAGCCCGAGGACCGTGCGGGTGTCGCGGGGGTCGATGACCCCGTCGTCGTAGAGCCGGCCGGAGAGGAACATCGGCAGGGACTCGGACTCGATCTGCGCCTCGACGAGCGCCCGGAGACCGGCGTCGGCCTCCTCGTCGTACGGCTGCCCCTTCGCGACGGCGCTCGCCCGCGCCACGATGGAGAGGACACCGGCGAGCTGCTGCGGGCCCATGACGGCGGACTTGGCGCTGGGCCAGGCGAAGAGGAAGCGCGGGTCGTACGCCCGGCCGCACATGCCGTAGTGCCCGGCGCCGTAGCTCGCCCCCATGAGGACGGACAGGTGGGGCACGCGGGAGTTCGACACGGCGTTGATCATCATCGCTCCGTGCTTGATGATGCCGCCCTGCTCGTACTCCTTGCCGACCATGTAGCCGGTGGTGTTGTGGAGGAAGACGAGCGGGATGTCGCGCTGGTTGGCGAGCTGGATGAACTGCGCGGCCTTCTGCGACTCCGGGCCGAACAGGACACCCTGCGCGTTGGCCAGGACGCCGACCGGATAGCCGTGCAGGCTCGCCCAGCCCGTGACCAGACTCGGCCCGTACAGCGGCTTGAACTCGTCGAAGTCGGAACCGTCGACGATCCGGGCGATCACCTCGCGCGGATCGAACGGGGTCTTGAGGTCCCCGGGCACGATCCCGAGGAGTTCGTCCTCGTCGTACTTCGGGGGTTCCGCGAGGCCCGGGTCGGGCTGGGCCTTGCGGTGGTTCAGCCGGGCCACGATCCGGCGGGCCTGACGGAGCGCGTCGGCCTCGTCGACGGCGTAGTGGTCGGCCAGCCCGGACGTCCGCGCGTGCATCTCGGCGCCGCCGAGGGACTCGTCGTCGCTCTCCTCCCCCGTCGCCATCTTCACCAGCGGCGGACCGCCGAGGAACACCTTCGACCGCTCCTTGATCATCACGGCGTGGTCGGACATGCCGGGGACGTACGCGCCACCGGCCGTCGAGTTGCCGAAGACGACCGCGATCGTGGGGATGCCGGCGGCGGAGAGCCGGGTGAGGTCGCGGAAGAGCGCCCCGCCGGGGATGAAGATCTCCTTCTGGGACGGGAGATCGGCGCCGCCGGACTCGACGAGCGAGATCACCGGCAGGCGGTTGGCGAACGCGATCTCGTTGGCCCGGAGCGCCTTCTTCAGCGTCCACGGGTTGGAGGCGCCGCCGCGCACGGTCGGGTCGTTGGCGGTGATCAGGCACTCGACGCCCTCGACGACCCCGATGCCGGTGATCAGGGACGCGCCGACCGCGTAGTCGCTGCCCCAGGCCGCGAGCGGCGACAGCTCCAGGAAGGGGGTGTCCGGGTCGACGAGCAGCTCGATCCGCTCGCGGGCGAGCATCTTTCCGCGCTTGCGGTGCCGCGCGATGTACTTCTCCCCGCCGCCCGCGAGCGCCTTGGCGTGCTCGGTCTCCAGGGCGGTGAGCTTGTCGAGCATGGCGGCACGGTGGGCCCGGTAGTCGGATCCGCCGGTGTCGAGGGCGGAGGCGAGGACGGTCACAGGAGTCCCTCCGGGATGTCTGTTGCGCGGGAGCGGAGCCACTCGCCGAGGGCCTTGGCCTGGGGGTCGAAACGGGCCTGGGAGGCGACGCCCTCGCCGAGGATCCCGGCGAAGGTGAAGTTGAGCGCGCGGAGCCCGGGAAGAACGTGCCGGGTGATCACCAGGCCGGCCGTCTCGGGAAGCAGTTCACGCACCCGCTCGACCGTGAGGGCGTGCGCGAGCCACCGCCACTCCTCCTCCGTGCGCACCCAGACGCCGACGTTCGCGTCGCCGCCCTTGTCGCCGCTGCGGGCGCCGGCGATCCGGCCGAGGGGCACGCGCCGGGTGGGCCCCGGCGGGAGCGGCTCGGGAAGGTCCGGTTCGGGCACGGGCGCGAGCTCCCGGGTCCGCCGCGGTACGGGGACGGGGGCGCGGGTCCCGTCCGGGAGCACGGCCGTGTGCGGAACGTCGGCGGCCGGTACGTACGCGCTCTCGAAGACCCCGTAGGGGGCGCCCTTCCCGGGCGGCGCGGTCACATGGAAGCCCGGGTAGCTGGCAAGGGCGAGTTCGATGGCGGCGCCGGTGAGGCCACGGCCGACGGCCTCGGGGGAGGGATCCCGGACGACGAGCCGCAGGAGGGCGCTGGCGGTCTCCTCGGTGCCGGCGTCGGGCCGGTCGGTGCGGACGAGCTCCCAACGGACCTCGCGGGGGCGGCGGTCGGCGAGCGCGTCCTCGACCTGGCCCCGCACCAGTGCGGCCTTCTCCTCGATGTCGAGGCCGGTCAGGACGAACACGATCTCGTTGCGGAAGCCGCCGAGCCGGCTGAGCCCGACCTTGAGCGTCGGGGGCGGCTCCTCTCCCCGTACGCCGTCGATCCGGACCCGGTCGGGACCCTCCTGGGTGAGCCGGACGCTGTCGAGGCGGGCGGTGACGTCGGGCCCGGGATAACGGGCGCCGGCCGTCTCGTACAGGAGCTGGGCCGTGACGGTGCCGACGTCGACGAGGCCGCCGGTGCCGGGGTGCTTGGTGATGACGGCGCTGCCGTCCTCGTGGAGTTCGGCGAGCGGGAAGCCGGGGCGGCGGAAGAGCGCCGGGTCGTGCTCGCGGAAGAAGGCGTAGTTCCCGCCGGTGGCCTGGGTGCCGCATTCGAGGACGTGCCCGGCGACGACCGCGCCCGCGAGCCTGTCGTACTCCTCGGGCCCCCAGCCGAAGTGCCACTGCGCGGGCCCGGTGACGAGCGCGGCGTCGGTGACCCGGCCGGTGACGACGACGTCGGCGCCGGCGGCGAGGCAGGCGGCGATCCCGGCGCCGCCGAGATAGGCGTTGGCGGCCAGCGCGCCGTCGACGGCCGGGAGCCGGTCGCCCTCCACGTGCGCGACCCGCGTGGGCAGCCCGAGCTTGGCGGCGAGGACGCGCAGGGCGTCGGCGAGACCGGCGGGGTTGAGACCGCCGGCGTTGGCGACGATCCGGATCCCCCGGTCGTGGGCGAGGCCGAGCCCCTCCTCCATCTGGCGCAGGAACGTCTTGGCGTACCCGGAGGCCGGGTCCTTGAGCTGGTCGCGGCCGAGGATGAGCATGGTGAGCTCGGCGAGGTAGTCACCGGTGAGGACGTCGATCGCGCCCTCGGGCCCGCCGCCGACGAGCATCTCGCGGACGGCGTCGAACCGGTCGCCGTAGAACCCGGAGGCGTTGCCGATGCGGAGCACCATCACCGGGCTCCTTCGGCGGACCGGCCCGGGCCCGCGGGTCCGGCGAAGGCCTGGGCGATGGTGAGCCACTGCGCGGCGTCCGGCCCGACGGCGACCAGCGAGGTGTCGTCCCGGTGCACGCGCTGGGTGACGAGCAGACAGAACTCCAGGGCCGACCCGGTGACGGTCTGAGCGGCGTCCTCGGGCCCGTAGACCCACGACTCCCCGCTCGGCGATACGAGTTCCACCCGGACGGGCTCGGTGGGAACGGGCAGACCCCGCACCAGATAGGCGTAGCCCCGGGCCCGGTGACCGATCCAGGCGACGTGCCGGATGCGGTCGGTCGGCGTACGGACGACCCCGAGGGCGTCGGCGACGTCCTGCCCGTGCGCCCAGGTCTCCATGAGCCGGGCGGTGGCCATGGCGGGGGCGCTCATGGGCGGCCCGTACCAGGGAAAGCGCGCACCGGCCGGAACCCCGCGAAGGGCCTCCTGGAGCAGCTCGCGCCCCTCGCGCCAGTGGGCGAGCAACGCACCGGGCGGCAGCTTCGCCCCCTCCTCGGCACCCTCGTCGACGAAACGCTCGGGGGCGGCGAGGGCCTTGGCGGCCTCGGCGGCGAACCCGTCGGCGTCGGTGACGGCGAGGAGCGCGGCCCGGTCGGTCCAGGCGAGATGGGCGACCTGATGGGCGACGGTCCAGCCGGGGGCGGGGGTGGGGGCGGCCCACCGTTCCTCGCTCAACTCGCCGACAAGGACGTCGAGTGCTTCGCTCTCCTCGCGCAGATCATCGAGGACGACAGCGGGGTCGGACACGGTGCGCTCCCCTCGGGACACGGCGGCGTGCCCCGGAGCATGACAGCGAACCAGAAAACAATCAAGCATGCTTGCTTTGATTGGCGCAGAAGCGCTGAGCGCGCGGGCCGGGCCTTCGGAGCCGACACCGTTCCGCGCAGGAGTCGGAGCGGCGTGGCCGATGGCCGGCCACATGACGCAGCCCCCACCGCCCCCACCGCCCCCACCAGCCGCCCTCAGTCCCCCGGCCGCCTGCGTATCGCCGACGCCAGGGCCGTGACGGCGACCACGAGGACCAGGGAACGCCACGGCAGGAGGACCCAGGGGACGTCGTCGATCGCGTCGATGCCGTGGCCCACCGCGGTGATCCACGCGGCCGTCCCCGCGAGGACCATCGGGCCGACCTTCCGCTCCCCGGTGACCCGCATGCCGATCCACAGGACCAGCGGCATGAGGAGGACCGTGTTCATGATCGCGGCGGTGAACACCTGGTCCGACGAGTAGCCGGGCCCCGCGCCCAGCGTCGCCGCGGCCTGGCCGGCGAAGAACATGTACAGGGTGTCGGACAGGATCAGGTGCGACGCGGCGACGGCGAGCAGCGAGACGATCACGGCCTTGAGGAGCCGCGGGGCGAGCGGGGTGGGTGAGGACGGTGCCATACCGCACGACTATACGCACGGTGTATACATGCAGTGCATAGCCCTCCGGCCGCCACCTCCCCACCCCTCCGGCGCCGCTACCCGGCCACCCGCCGGGGCCGCGCCACCAGCTCGCCCCCGCAGTTGGGACAGACGTCGCCCATCGCGTCGGCGCACGGAACGCAGAAGCTGCACTCGTACGAACAGATCCGCGCGGGCCCGTCCGGCGTCAATGCCGCCGTCTCGCACCGCTCGCACCGGTCTCGCATCTCCAGGGCCATGATCGGCTCCCCTCCTCGTGGTGTCGGACGACGGTTCCATCGTCCGAGGAGCCGTGACACCCCGAAACAGCGGGACGGCCAAGGATCAACGGAATCGGGTCAGAGGTCAGTGCCTGACCAGGCAGAACGGGTGCCCGGCGAGGTCGGCGTACACCCGCCAGCTCCGCCTGCCGTCGCCGCCGTCGAGAAGCCGGGCGCCGAGCGCCACGACCTGATCGTGCGCCGCGTCCAGATCGGCGACGCCGAAGTCGAGATGGGACTGCTGGGGGCGCTCGGAGGACGGCCAGGTCGGGGAGCGGTGATCCGCGACGCCCTGGAAGCAGAGGACGAGACCGCCGGGGGTGTGCAGGGTGGACCAGGCATCGCCGAGGGCCCAGCGGCGGTCCGGGCGGTCGACCTCGCCACCCAGCACCGCGCGATAGAAGGCGGCGAGTTCGGCGGGGGCCGGGCAGTCCAGGACGAGGCACTGCAGTTCAGCGATCATGCCCGGATCCTAGAACCCGAACATGATCGCGAAAGCTCGCGGCACCGACCCGCGGGGAGCGACGCAGCGACCCGCGGGAGCGACGCACCGACCTGCGAGGGGGCTGCGCAACGACCCGCGCGGGGGCGACGCAACGACCTGCGGGGGGCGACGCAGCGACCCGCGCGGGGGCGATGCACCGACCTTCGGGGGGGGGCGACGCAGCGACCCGCGAGGAGCGACCGGATCTAGCCCGCGATCCTGTCCCGCTCCCGCGCGGCCGCCCGTACCTGCGTGCGGACCGCACCCATGCTCGCCGCGATCACCAGCGCGATCGCGAGCGCGTCGGTCAACGACAGCGCCTGGCTGAGGATGAGGAAGCCGGCCGTCGCCGCGATGGCCGGTTCCAGGCTCATCAGGATGGCGAAGGTCGGGGCGGGAAGACGCCGCAGGGCGAGGAGTTCCAGGGTGTACGGCAGGACGGACGACATCAGCGCGACCGCGAGGCCGAGGCCGATCGTCGAGGGTACGAGGAGCTTGTCGCCCGCCTCCGCGATGCCCAGCGGCAGGCTGAGGACGGCACCGAAGGCCATCGCGAGCGCGAGCCCGTCCGCCTGCGGGAAGCGACGGCCGGTCCGCGCGCTGAAGACGATGTACGTGGCCCACATCGCGCCCGCCGCGAGCGCGAAGGCCGCACCCAGCGGATCGAGACGGTCGAAGCCGCCGCCGCTGAGCAGGACGACGCCGCCGAGGGCGAGCCCCGCCCAGAGCAGGTTCATCAGGCGCCGCGAGGCGACCACCGAGAGGATCAGCGGGCCGAGGACCTCCAGGGTCACCGCGGCACCCAGCGGGATCCGGTCGGCCGCCTGGTAGAAGAGGATGTTCATGCCCGCCATCGCCGCACCGAAGGCGACGATCGTGCCCCAGTCCGCCCGGCCGTAGCCGCGGACCTTCGGGCGGCAGACGATCAGCAGGACGGCGGCGGCGAGCACGAGCCGCAGGGTGACGACGCCGAGAGCGCCGGCCCGCGGCATGAGGAGGACGGCGAGAGCCGAGCCGAACTGCACGGAGAGCCCGCCCGTGACGACGAGCGCGACGGGCCCGAAACGGTGACCCGCGAGCCCCTTGGGCCCGCGGCCGCCCTGGGCGCCGCCGGCGGGGGCGGCCGGCACCTCGGGGCCGACCGCGGTCCCCACCGGGCCCGCCTCCTTGACCGGACTGATGTCCACCGACCGCTCCTCAAGTGTTCATTGCATTGAACTTCCAGTCCAGAATAATGCACCGAAGGGCGACTGTCACCGGAGTTCCCCTCTCACGCTACGAGTCCCCGCGCGGCGCCGGAAATGCCGATTGTGCTGCGGTTATGCTCCAGACGCATGAGCATCGAGCTACGGCACCTCCGCTGCTTCCTCGCCATCGCCGAGGAATCCAGCCTCACCAGGGCGGCAGCCCGGCTCCACCTCACCCAACCCGCCGTGTCCCGCACGCTCGCCGCCCTGGAACAGCACCTCGGGGCCCGGCTCGTGGACCGCTCCACCCACCACCTCGCCCTCACGGCCGAGGGCCGCGCCTTCCAGGACCGGGCCGCGGCCGCCCTCGCCGCCTTCGAGGCCGCCGTCGACCCGGCCAGGCTGCGCCACCGGCCCCTGCGCCTCGGGCACGCGTGGTCGGCCTTCGGCCCGTACACCACGCCGCTGCTCCGCCGCTGGCAGCGCGAACACCCCGAGACCCCGCTCGAACTCCTCCGCATCGACGACCGCACGGCCGGCCTGACCCGGGGAGAGGTGGACGCGGCGCTGCTGCGGGGGCCGGTCGACGCGCCGGGCCTGGTCACGGAGGAGCTCACGACGGAGGAACGCGTCGCGGCCGTGCCGGCCGACAGCCCACTCGCGGAACGGTCGCGGCTCACCCTGAACGACCTGGCGGGCGGAACCGTCGTACTCAACACGGTCTCGGGCACGACGACCCTCACGCTCTGGCCTGCGGCGGCGCGCCCGGCGGCGACGGTCACGGTGGCGAACACCGACGACTGGCTGGCGGCGATCGCGGCGGGCAGGGGCGTCGGCGTCTCGTCCGCGTCGACGGCGTCACTGCACCCGCACCCGGGCGTCACGTACCGCCCACTGCCGGACGCCCCACCGCTGCCGGTGGTACTGGCATGGCGGGACGCGTTCCCGCACCCGGCGACGGGGGCGCTGGTGGGGATGGCGCGGGAGATCGTCAGCGGGGGGTGAGGCCGGTCGTTGGGGACGAGGTCAGAACCGGCCCGTGGAGTCGGGCGGGGTCAGAACCGGCCCGTGAAGCCGGGCGGGGTCAGAACCGGCCCTGCGCGGCGGCGGCGACGAAGATGGCGAAGGCGGCGGGGGTGGCGCGGAAGTGGGGGCCGTCGGGGTTCTTGGAGTCGCGGACGGCGATGTGGGGGGTGAGGTGGGCGACTTCGATGCACTCGCCGCCGTCGGAACCGCTGTGGGAGGACTTGAGCCAGGTGGTGGGGCCGAGGGGGGCGCATTCGATGCACTCGCCGCCGGTGTTGCCACTGAACGAGGACTTACGCCACTCCACGCTGGTCATGCCCGATCCGGTCCTCATAGTGCTCCTCCATGACGCGCATGATCAGTTCCGCCGAATCCTCCACGGACAGGGCGGACGCCTGCAAGTGAGCGTAACGAAGAGCGGCTTCTCTCAGCGTGTCCAAGTCGGCTGTCATGTGACCGGAGATGAGGTCCTCGGTGTAGACAACGTCTGGATCGTCGTCGAACCGCAACGCACTGAAGGAGCCGATCAGACTCGCATGCTCCCCTGCCGCGAACGGCAGCACCTGGATCCGCACCCAGCGTTCCTCACGGAAGCTGAGCAGGTGGGCCAGTTGCGCACGCATGATCTGGGGCGATCCGATGGGACGAAGCAGGGCCGCCTCGTCGAGAATTACCCACACCATCGGCGGACGGTCGCGAGTCAGGATCCGCTGACGCTCCAGTCGCGCCGCCACCAGCTCTTCGAGCTTGTCAGGCAGCCCCGTCGCCAGCACCGCCCGAGCGTACTTCTCCGTCTGAAGCAGGCCGTAGACCATCTGCGACTGGTACGTCGAGATGTACGCCGCCTTCGCCTCCATCTCGGCAAACGGCTGGAACCAGGTCGGCAGTTGGCTCCGCAGCACCAGGCCCACCAGGCGGGTGAAGAACCCGCCCGTCATCAGCGCCGCGTCGATCCGCTCCGAGAAGTCCCGCGTCGGGACCTTCTTCGCCGTCTCGATCTGGCCGATCAGGGACCCCGTACAGAAGACGATGCCGCCGAGCTGGCCCTGCCCGAGCCCGGCGGCCTCCCGCAGGCGGCGGAGTTCGGATCCGTAGTAGTCCAGCGGTGAGGCGGACGGATCAAGGCTGCGGATGTTGACCACGAGGAGGTCACCCCCAATGTCGGCTCACGCCGACAGTAACGGGGCGGCTCATCCAGGAGGCCCGAATCAGGTAACCGGCCTTCTTTCGAAGGAACTTGGACCTGCGGGCGCATAAACGCAGGCAGGGCGGCAACGGCGGGGCCGACAAGTGGGCTTCTGGTGGGACCGCCCTCTTTCCGAGAGTCGCTCCTTCCGGTGGTGCGTCAAGGGCGCTCCTTCGTCGCGTCGGCTTCGCCGATTCCGCTTCGCTCCACCCTTGACCCACCACCTCCAGGAGCGAAAACACTCTCGGAGGGCGGTCCAGGGGCGGGGTCCACGCCGGGCTTCGGGCATCGGCCGGGCGTCGCGTGCGTCTGCGGGTCGGTGGGTGGGGGC
>NZ_JBHTSA010000038.1:0-73849 GCF_042795405.1 Streptomyces sp. NPDC056480
GGCCTGGGCCTCGCGCTGGACGGTGTCCTCGGCCGCGGTACGGGCCTCCCACACGCCGGCGATCGCCAGTCCGAGCACGATGGCGTACACGACGCCGACCATCATGACCATGTACTCCAGCACGTCCGGTGTCTCGGAGGTGTCTTCGTCGACGGCCACGCGGCGGTGCCGCAGGACGGTCGCCGTGACGACGAGAACGCAGACCAGGACCGAGGCCAGGGCATAGACGAGCCATTCCGGCATTGCACAACTCCATGACGAGCGAGGCGATGTGTATGAGATACGGGGGCGGACGCGCCGGGCCGGTCAAGGGCCCGGCGGCCGGACGAGAGGCGGACGGTCAGCCGCGGCCGCGGCGACGCGACCCGGGCCGCAGGGCGGCCGCGGCCAGAACAGCCGGCAGGGTGATCACGACCGTGGACATGGTCATCGAGAGCTTGGCCGGAGCGGGACGGGACGGACCCCCCGTGTAGTGCGAGCGCGGCTCCCACCGGAACTCCTTGGGCGCCGGAGCGGGGGTGGTGATGCTCGGCTCCTGGGGCGCCTGCGGTGCCCACACGGGGCCGGGTGCCGGGGGTGCCGGGGCGGCCGGTTCCGAAACCGTGGGTTCCGCAACAGCGGGTTCCCGAGCGGCTTCCGGTGGCGCCGGCGCGGAGGGCCTCGGCGGCGCCGGCTCGGGGACCGACAGGGACGGAGGCGGTGGTGACGGCCGCGACGGAGGAGGCGGAGCCGTGGGCGACGGCGGAGGTGACGCCGTGGGCGACGGGGGCGTCGGAGCGCACGTGGGGTGCGGGGCTTCCGTCGCCCCGTCGCCGTAGCCCATGCCGACCCATACGTCCGGGGCACACACCACCAGGTGATCGTGGGTGGGTGAGTGGTCCATGACGACGGACACGTCTCCGTGGTGCGGCAGCGGGCACAGTGCCGCCGCAGCCCCGAGACCGATGCTGATCCAGCCACCCACTCGTCGTTCCTCCCGGTGACGGCCTGACGTCGGACGCGCGTTCAGGGCGCGAGAGGGCGGTTGAACCACTGCCTCTCGGAGCTGCCACTGCGGGTAACGATCATGAGCCCGGCGAGTCACGGATACGGGACGTGCCGCCTGCCATCGGGGTGAACGCATCGCCACCTGGCCACACCCCTACGAACGCTTCGGCCGGGGTTCGAGCTTCTTCACGGGGCATGAGGCGGCCAGCCGTGGAGAGGCGTGTGCAGGACCGCACGCCTCTCCGCCGGGCGCTGGCACCGAGGTCCGTGCCGGGTTTCACTGGAAGGTGCTGGAAGGTGCTGGAAGGGTGCCGCACCCGCGCTCCGGGAGGTTTCGTGAACACGCACACACCGCCCCGATTCGACCCCACCCGCGTCCCCCACCTGCTGGGCATGTTCGCGCCGGTGACCGAGGAGGTCGACGCCGCCGAGCTGGAGGCCGAGGGCGAGATCCCGGCCTCCCTGGACGGCCTGTACCTGCGCAACGGGCCCAATCCCCGCTTCACGCCGATCGGCTCGTACCTGTACCCCATCGACGGCGACGGAATGCTGCACGGGGTGTGGCTCTCCGAGGGCCGCGCCCGCTACCGCAACCGCTTCGTGCGCACCCCCGCTCTGGAGGCCGAGGAACGGGCGGGGCGGGCCCTGTGGGGCGGCCTGGAGTCCATGATCCTGCCGGATGCCGAGCAGGTCGGACCGGAGCTCGCCGGCACCTTCCGGGAGCTGCCCGACATCAACGTCGTACGGCACGGGGGCCGGCTGCTGGCCCTCGCCGAGTCGGACTGCCCGTACCGGATCGGCGCCGGGCTGGAGACCCTCGGCCGCGAGGACTTCGAAGGGGCCCTGCCCAAGGGGATCACCGCGCACCCGAAGACCGACCCGGTCACGGGCGAGATGGTCGTCTTCTGCTACGGCCTGGAGCCGCCGTACCTGACCTGGTCGGTGATCGGCCCCGACGGCACCGTCACGCGCGGGCCCACCCTCGTCGACGGCGTGGACGAGCCGATGATGATCCACGACATGGCCCTGACCCGCCGCTACGCCGTCCTGGTCCTCGCGCCCGCCTTCTTCGACCTGGACGCGGCGATGGCGGGCGGCTCGTTCCTGGCCTGGCGGCCAGAGCGGGGTACCCGCGTGGTCCTGATCCCCCGCGACGGCGGGCCGCCGCGCTGGGCGGCCGACGAGGCGTTCTGGCTCTGGCACACCGTGAACGCCTACGACGACGGCCCCGGCGCGGACGCCCCGGTGGTCCTGGACTACGTGCAGTGGAGCCGGCTGACCGTCGGCCGCGCACCGGGGGCGGCGCAGGACCCGGTCAGCGGAGGTCTGGCGCGGGCGCTCATCGACCCCGCGGCAGGGACCATGACCCGCACCCTGCTGGACGACTCCCGGGTGGAGTTCCCTCGCATCGACGACCGCCTCATCGGCCGTCGCCACAGGTACGCCGCTCTGGCCACCTCGACCGGACGGACGGACCTGCTGTCGGGTGAGTACGACGCCGTGCGCTTCCACGACGTGCGGACGGGGGCCGCCCGGGTCTGGGACGCCGGGGACCTGTCGGTCGGCGAACCGGTCTTCGCCCCCGAGCCGGGTACCGACTCCGAGGAGCGCGGCTACTGGCTCACCTTCGCCACCGACCGCACCGACGGGTCGAGCTGGTTCCTGGTCGTGCCCGCCGAGGACCCCGCCTCCGGGCCGGTGGCTCGCGCCCGCATCCCCGTCCGGGTCCCGCTCGGTCTGCACGGCTGCTGGCTGCCCACCGAAGGCGGCCGTGCCACCGAGCAGGGTGCGCCGCCCCCGGTGACGTGACGGAGCCCGGGGGTCGCTGACGGTGAACGAGGGCGCGCGCCGCTGCCGCCGGCTCTCCATCGTCGCGACGAGCGCGAGCCCGCCCGCTCCCGCCCTTGTGCCCGCATCGCCTGCACAGAGGTCCGCCAGTGGGGCGGGGCGCGGGTTGAGCCGGCGCCCCTCAGCCGGGAGCCTCAGTGGGCGGTGGTGGGAGCTTGTGTGTTCCGCCGGCTGTCGGTCAGGCAGCCGAGGCGGTCGCCGGTCGTAGGGGCGCCGTCGATGACATTGCGGTCGTAGGTGACCGTCTTGGCGTGGACGGGGCGGGTGCCGACGGTGACGTCGAGGTGGGCGTCGTGGCCGGGAACGACCTGTCGGCGTGCGGCGGGCAGCGCTGCCGCGAGCGTCGCGGCGTCGCTCTCCCGGCCGGGTGCGTAGCGGATGACCGGCGGTCCGGCGGGGCGGGTCTGCGGGGCCGAGGCGGAGGTGTCGGTGACGACGAATCCTCCTGAACGCAGCGCGGCGGCCACGGTGGCCTCGTCCACCCGCACCTTGATTCCGGCGGGGTTGGTGGGGGCCGGCGTCTCGGGGGCGGGCTGGATGCGCCGGTCGCCGGTGATCCGGCGGTCGGCCGCGAGTGCCTCCCACAGAGCTCGGGAGCGTTCCTCGTGCCAGACGAGGGTGGAGCCCACTCCGGGGACCCGGTGGTCGAACAGGCGCAGCGGGACGGTGGCGAATTCGGTGCGGGCGGCGTCGAGGCGGCCCAGTGCGAGTGCGATGCGGATGAGATCGGCTTCGTCCGTGTTCGGGCCGGGGCGCACGGATGTCAGGAGGGTGCGGACGGTTCGGGTCGCGGCGGCGGGGTCGGCCAGGGCGCCTTCCAGGGTGAGGCTCTTGAGCAGGTCGGATACGGTCCGCTGCTGGCGTCGCATCCGTCCGAGGTCGCCGGACCGTTCGATGTGGCGGGCTCGGACGTAGCGCAAGGTCCGGTTTCCGTCGGCGTTGTGGAAACCGGGGGTGAGGTCGAGTCCTGAGTTCTCGTCGCGCAGTGTCTTGTCGGTGCAGATGGTCGCCCCGCCGAGACCGTTGACGGTCTGTTCGAAGCCGGTGAACCCGGTCTCCAGGAAGTGATCGATCCGCAGTCCGGTCGCCTTCTCGACGGTCTTGACCGTCAGCGGGCCGGCCCCACGCTTGTACGCGCCGTTGATCTTGGCTCGGGTCCCTGCGGCATCGGCGTAGGCGACATAGGAATCCCGGGGGATCGAGACCACGCTGGCGCGTCGGCCGTCTCGGGACAGATGGACGAGCATCATCACGTCCGTGCAGTTGCACCCCGCGCCGCCGACGTGCAGCCGGTTCTTCTCTGCCTTCGACAGGCCGGCCCGGCTGTCGGTGCCGACGACCAGGATGTTCATCCCCCTCTCCCCCGCCGGAGGGGCCGAGGAGACTCCAGCCCACGCCGCACCGGACACGATCGTCGCGGCCAGGGTCACAGCGGTGACAGGACGGAACACGCTCACTCCCGGGATGGTCGACGCGGCCCGGCACCCACGGACGGCGTCGGTTCCGCGATTCGGACCCCGACGCTAGCGGCAGCGGCCGACTCGTCCCCGCTCACACGCCGCAGCCGTTCCGGCCGTGGCGCGCATGAGCCCCACACGGCCGTGCTTCCTGCCGGCCGAACCGTGTCATCGCCGTCCGTCACGCGGTGTGCGTGCCGTGGGATCGGTGCTCCCGGTCCCGTCCGGCAGGCCCCTGGCCCATGCCGCCCGGCGGGTTCCCGCCGGATACGGCAGGGACTCGGCGGACGACTCGGCCCGGTTCAGTTCCCGTGCGCCCTCCGTTGCCCGGGCGAGGCGGGTCAGGGACGTGCCCAGGGCGATCCGTGCCTCCACCTCGGCGAGTCGCTCCCCCGTGCGTTCGGCTCGTGCCACCTCCGCGCGCGCGAGGCGCTGCGCGGTGTCGGGCCGCCCCGACAGGAGTTCCGCCCAGGCGGCCAGGACGGGTGCGTCGTCCGCGTGCCCGTCCAGGGCGCGCAGCGCGTCGTCCGCGCTGTGCGTGGACAGGGCCAGTTCGGCGCGTGCGGTGCGCACCTCGTGCTCCGCCTGCCGGTCGCCGAGTGCGGTGGCGACCCCTTCCGCGCGGTCCACGAAGACCGCGGCCTGCTGGATCTCTCCCAGGAAGACCTGTACGCGGGCCATCGTCGCGAGGGCGTGCGGGAGGCACCAGGCGTCGTACGCCTCGGCGCCCGAGACGGCTTGTTCGGCCAGGGCTCGGGCCTGCTCGGGCTCTTCGAGCAGGAGCCGGAGTTCGGCGAGGTTGGCGCGTTCGAACGCGGCGGCGACGGGGTCTCCGGACTGCTCGGCCAGGGCGAGTGCACGGGTGCCGATGAGGACGGCCTCGTGCAGCCGGCCCGCCCTCCGCGCGTTCTCACGCAGCGTCGACAGGACCGAGCCGAGCAGCGTCGGGTCCCCGTAGGCCTCGGCCGGTGCCAGTGCCTGGTCCCCCGCCGCGCGGGCCTGGTCGAGGCGGCCGGCGAGCCCGAGGCTGGCAGCCTGCAGCGCGAAGGCCCGGGCCGTCAGACCCTGCCCGCGGGTGCCCGGTACGTTCCGCGCGGCCGCGAGGGCGTGCCGGGCCGCTTCGGCTCCCGCCGCGTAACGGCCCTGGACACAGCGGACGACGGTCAGGGCGAGGAAGTGACTGGCGGCGGGCTCCGGCGCGGTGGCCACGGTCACCGGGTGCGCGCGCAGCATGCGGCGCCCCGCTTCGGGCGCGCGGGTCTTTGCCATGGCTTCGGCGAGCAGTGCCGCAGCGAGCACCGCGTCGTCGTGGTCGCCGCGCCGCTCGAACTCGGCCAGGGCGCGCCGGAGTACCTCGGCGGCTTCCTCGAAGTGTCCCATCCTGCGCAGGACATGGCTGTGGGCGAGCCGGGCGCGGGCGGCGTCGACGTCGAGGCGGGCGACGAGGTCGCGGTAGTAGCGGTCGGCGGTGTCGTTGGCGTACAGCGCGGCGGCGCGTTCGGCGGCGCGGCGCAGGTACGCGGCCGCGCGGGCGTCGTCCGCGCGGGCGAAGTGCGAGGCGAGCGCGTCGACGGCGTCCGGGCGACGGCGCAGGACCGCCTGGGCGAAAGCGGCGTGCAGTCCGCGGCGGCGGACCGCCGACAGCTGCTCGTAGCAGGTGAGGCGGACCAGCGGATGCCGGAAGGCCATCCCTGCCTCGGGCCGCCCGGCCACCACCACCTGCCGTTCGTCGACGAGCGAGGCGGCGATGGCCCGCTCCAGCGCGTCGGCCGCCGCGGCGCCGGACACCGGCGGGTGCAGCCCGTGCTCGGCCACGTCGAGGAGCTCGGTCAGCGCCGCCTCCCCGCCGGCCACCGAGAGCGCCTCGACGACGCGGCGCGCGTCCGTGTCGAGCCGCAGGAGCCGGTCCGCCACCAGCTCGCGCACCCCCTCGGGGGCAACGTTGTCAGAGCTGTCGTCCGTCAGGCCGCGTGCGAGCTCCAGGGCGAACAGCGGGTTGCCGAGCGAGAGCTCCCACACCCGGTGGGCCCGTTCGTCGCGCGCGACGTCCACGGCCGCGTCGCGCAGCACCGCAAGGCACGCCTGCTTGTCGAGGCGCCCCAACTCCTCGCGTACGGCGAGACGCTGGCGCGTCAGCGAGGCCATGACCGAGCGGCGCGGGTCGCCTTCGGGGAGTTCCTCCTCCCGGTACGTCACCAGGAACCGCAGCGCCGTCCGGCGCTCCGCGGCGCGTCGGGCCAGATGGCCGAGCAGTTGGTAGGAGCCGGTGTCGGCCGCGTGGAGATCGTCCAGGACCACCAGCACCGGGCGCGCTGCGGCCAGTTCGCCGAGCAGGGCCGCGCCGGCCCGGAACAGCCGGTCCCGCTCGTCCTCGGGGCTGCGCTCGACTTCGGCCCGTACCCGCCCCAGCGACGGCAGGAACGCGGCCAGTTCGGGATGCTCGGCGCCCACCCGGGCGCGCTCCGCCGCGTCCCGGCCGGCCAGCCATCCGTCCAGCGCCTCGGCGAACGCCCCGTACGGCGTGTGCCCCTCAGCGTCGTGTCCGCCGCCCCACAGCACGGCGGCCCCGGACCGTGCGGCCTGCAGTGCCGCCTCGCGGGCCAGGCTGGTCTTGCCGACGCCCGCCTCGCCGGTGAGCAGCGTCACCGGTGGCCCGTCGGTCGCGCGCAGCCGTGCGAGCGCCTTGTCGCGGCCGCGCAGCGGCGCCGCGGCCGGGGTCCGCAGCGACACGGGCAGCGACGGCGGGGAGAGGGATGGCCCAGGGGCGTCGGTGAGTGCCATCCGGTGCAGCCGCTCCGTCTCGGGCCCCGGCCGCACCCCCAGCTCGGCGTCGAGCGCCTCCCGGCACACGTGGTACTGGCGCAGTGCGAGCCGCCGCAGTCCACGGCGCAGGAACGATTCCATCAGGATCCGGTGGGCGGCCTCCTCGACCGGGTTGTCCGTCAGGACCTGCTCGGCCGTGGCAGCCGCCTCCTGGTGCGCGTCGGCCGCGAGCTGGGCCTTCGCGAGCGCGAGCAGCACCAGTTCCCGGAGCCCGGAGAGCCGGTCCCGGCGGCTCGTGGCCCACCGCGCGTACCGGTCCTCCGGCAGCAGCTCGCCGGTGAACCGCCCTGCCGCGTCGGCGAGCGCTGCGGCGTCCCCGGAGGCCAGCGCGGCCAGTGCCGTCTGTTCGGCGTGGTCGGTGTCGATCCACACGGTCCGCGGGTCGAGCAGCAGGAGCGAGCCGTCGGACACCAGGTACGAGGACGCGGCACGCGGGGCCAGCTCCGGTTCGAGGGCGTGGCGCGCGGCGTGCAGGGCGACCCGCAGGCTGCGCAGGGCGGCCTGTGGATCGACATCGGGCCAGCAGACGTCCACGGCCTGGTCCCGGTGGAGCCGGTGGCCGGGCGTGACGGCGAGCAGTTTGACCAGGGTGCGGGCGCCGGGCCGCGGCCAGCGTTCGGCGAGGGCGGGTCCATCGTCGCGGGTGGCGCGAAACCCGCTGAAAAGGTGCAGGCGAAGCAGTGGAGCGGAAGGTTCCGCCCGGTTCGCCTGTCGTCCGCTCATGAGGGCGCCACTGTAACCGAGCATGCCGAGGGCCCCCTGGGCGGTGTGCCCGGAGGGCCCTCGGATCAGCGGTTCACGTCAGTGGGTGCTCAGGAGAGCTTGTACGTGGTGACCTGGTGGATGCCGTTGTCGGGGAGGTAGTACCCGCCGCCGAACTGGCCGACGGTGCGGTCCCGGCCGGAGTCGTCGCCGTTGAGGGTGAGCACCTCGTCGACGCCGTCACCGTCGAGGTCGGCCGCGAAGTGGTTGCGGGCGCCCATGAGGGTGCCGATGCTGCCCACGGACGGAGCCCAGGTGTCCTCGGAGTCGAGCGCACTCGGGTCCCAGAGGTACAGTCCGGCCTCGGCACCGGCCACCAGGAGCTGACGTCCACCGGGACCGGTCAGGAAGCCACCGCCGTACGACTGCGGTGTGACGAGCTGCGTCGTGTCGTCGCCGTTCGCCCGGTACCGCCGGAACGACGACGTGCCGCCCTCGTACAGCTCCCCGTCCTTGGCGAAGTAGCTGTTGTGCGTCCACAGGCCGCCCGCGAGCCCGGAGTGCAGCACCTCGCCGGTGCGGCCGTCGCGGATCTCGAAGAAGTTCTGCGGGCTGAGCGCGTCGGTGTCCCACTTGATGGGCGCGCTGACCGCCCACAGGTAGATGACCGCGTGCCCGTCGGCGTAGGGGATCTCCGAGGAGGCGAAGACGCCCTCGTTCGGGATGGCGGTGCGGATGCCGCCGACCGCCGTGTCGGGGGCCTTCGGTGCCGCCGACCAGCGGACCTTGCCGTCGGCGGCGTTCAGCGCGACCGCGTTCGTCACCGGGGCGTCGAGTTCGAAGGCGTTCAGGGAGGCGTACGAGGCGTACACCCGGCCGTCGTTCACCGAAGGGTCGGCGAAACGCACGTCGCCGGCATCGGCGGGGGCGCTGTACGTCCACAGGGCGTGGCCGTCGCCGTGGTAGGCGCGCAGCGCGTCCGTCGGGACGAGGAGGTCCAGCTCGCCGTCACCGTTCAGGTCGGCCAGCGTCGTCGAGCGGACGAACTGGCCCTCGGGGGCCTTGATGGTCGCGAGCGTCCTGCCGGTACGCCCGTTGAGGACGACCGTCGCTGTGTCGGCCGCGACCACGATCTCGGGCCTGCCGTCACCGTTGACGTCGCCGGTCCGGATGTCGTGGACCGAGCCCGCGACGGTGGCCTGCCACAGCTTCCGCGGCTTGCCGCCGTCGACGAGGGACGGACCCGAGTAGGCCCACACGCCGTTCGACGAACCGCCCATGATCAGGTCGGACGTGCCGTCCGCGTCCAGGTCGGCGGACTCGGCGTAGGAGATGTCGGCCTGCAGCGGTGTGACGCTCTCCGCCTTGCCGTTGCCCAGCCTGAACGTGCGGATGTTCTGCGACTGGTCGATGACGCGCACGTGGCTGCCCCGGCCGTCGGTGAAGACGTCCTGGTACATCGGCGCGGCGGCGACACCCTTCGACTGCCACGCGACGGCGCCCCTGCCGGAGAACACGGTCAGCGAGGCGTAGCGCAGGCCGCCGCGGTTCTCCGGTTCGCCCATGCCGTGGTCGTGCTGGGCGGAGGCGACCAGGGAGCCGTCGGCGACTCGCAGGCTCCAGACGCTGGGGCCGTCCTTGCCGTTGCCGGCGTCGCGCTTGACCGTGCTCGACCACAGGACCTTGGCCGCGTCGGTGCCGTCGACCGCGCGGACGGTGCTGGCGTTGATCCACAGGTTCTCGTCGAGCGAGGACTCCGCGACGGCGTACTCGGCACCTTCCTGCGCGCCGAGGTCGCCGACGGTCAGGGCGGTGGGCACCACGTTCTCGCGGCTGTCCAGCGTCGCGCGCAGCCCGTTCCTCAGGTCGTACGCGGCGACCTCGTACCGTACGGCGTCGGTGGCGTCCGCCTGCTCGATCGCGACGATCCGCCTGCGGCCGGCGTCCACTCGCAGCTGACGGGCGTACAGCATGCTGTCGGTCTGCCAGGTCACCGAGCCGTCCGCCGTGTCGAGGACGAGGGTGCGTCCCCGGCCCGCGACACCGGTGGCCTTGGCCAGGTTCCAGGACACGACGACCTTGCCCTTGCCCAGGTCCTGGATGTCGCCCCAGTTGGCCCGCCTGGCCTCTCCGGTGTCGTACGTCCAGGTCTGCGCCGGTGACAACGTGCCGTCGTCGGCGGAGGTGAAGCGGATGCCGGTCAGCGTCATGGTGGCCGCGGCCGGGACGCGCGGGTCACCGCTCATCCGGGGCGCGTCGGCGACCAGCAGGGTGCCGTCGACGATCTTCACCAGGGAGGCGCGGTTGTACAGCTTGGACCACACCGTCCGGCCGGTCCTGCCGTCGAGGACGGTGACGAACGTACCGGTGTTCAGGGTCGAGCCCGGTACGACGAACGGACGCGGGTACGGGGTCGTACCCACCTGCGCGGAGAACACCAGGTCCGGGCTGCCGTCACCGGTCAGATCACCCGTGGAGTAGCCGGAGTCGGAGTTGGCCGAGAACGGCGAGACCGCGTTGTAGCCCATCAGGATCTGCGCCGGGTACGGCTCCACCCGCCAGACCTGGGTGGGCTTGACCTGCCAGTCGGTGAAGAAGGAACTGCCGGTGCGCGCCCATGTCTCGCTGCCGTCGGCGGCGTGGCGCTGCACGTACCCCATGCTGTTGACGGTGAAGTAGTCGCCCTTGGTGCCGATCGGCACCGTGGCGCCCATGCCGCGCACGCCTTCCAGCGTGGACTTCGCGGTCATCGTGACCTTGGTCTTCGGGTCGACGGCGTCGGTGGCCGCGTCGGCCGCGAGGCTGTCGGTGGCCGCCTTGGGGGCGCCGTCGTCCTCCGGGCCGACGACGCTGTCGGCGCTGTCGGTGGTGGCGCCCTCGTACGGGTCGAGTGCGGCGTGGGCGGCCAGCGTCTCGGCCTCGGTGCTGCTCAGCCGCATCACCGGGCCGCTGTCGTCGGCGGCCTGGGCGAGCGGGGCGGCGCTCAGGCACAGACCCGCCGCGACCAGGGCGGAGGCGAGTCGCATGCCCCGCCGAGAGAGGTGCGTTCTCATCACTTGGCTCCCTGCGAGATGCGGACGGCGGTGCCCGCGGTGAGGACCGGCTGGTTGTAGGCGTACTGAAGGGCGTCGGCGCCCGACTGGTCGGCGATGCCGACGGTGGCGCCCGCGCCCTTGTCCGCGACCGACTTGTACTGCAGGGTCACCGCGCCGGTGGCCTCGTCGAAGACGATCTCGAAGGTGGAGCGGCCCGACGTGCCGTCGGCGTAGGCGGCGTCGTTCCAGACGACGGCGAATCTGCGGTTGCCGGTGGTGCCGGTGGTGGCGGTCTGCACGGACGACTTCCGGTCCAGCGTCAGGTCGTCCCACAGCGGGGCGATGACGCCCCTGACGCCGTTCGCGCCGGTCGTCGGCAGAGCGGTGTTGCTGTAGTCGCCGACGCGCGCGGACAGGAAGTTGAGCAGGCCGTCGGTGGTGACCGAGGCGGAGGTGTACGAGACGCCGTAGTGCTTCACCGGGAAGGGCAGGGTGATCTTGGCCGAGTCCTCGTCACCGCTCAGCGCGACCTTCTTGGAGCCGGCGATCCACGTGTACGCCACCGGGGCGCAGCTGTTGCCCGCCTTGTCGGTGCGGTGCGGGACCCGTACGTCCTGGGTCAGGTCTGCGGTGCCGACGGTCGCGGTGCCGTTGTGGACGCCGTTGCACAGGACCGGGGCGGCGGGCTTCACGATCAGGCCATAGGAGCCCTCGGCGACCTTGGCGAAGGCGTACCCGCCCTTGGCGTCGGTGGTGACGGCGGGGAGCGGCGAGCCGTTCAGCTCGACCGTCGCACCCGGCAGCGCCTTGCCGGTGACGTCGAGGACGGTTCCGGAGACCTTGTGCGAGGGGGCCGCGGTCAGGGCGAAGTCCTGGGTGAGCGGCACGCCGGTGGTGAGCTGGACACCGGAGACGGCCTGCGGCGCGTAGCCGTAGCCGCTGAGCGCGAAGTCGTACGTACCGGGGGCCAGCGACAGGCGGTAGGTGCCGTCGCCGCCAGTGGTGACCGTACGCGCGCCGGAGGCGACGCTCGTGGCCTTGACGCTCATGCCGGAGAGGGCGGCGCCGGTGGCCTTGTCCGTGACCTTGCCGGTGACCGTCACGGCGGTGTGCGGGGCCCTGTCGACGGAGGCGAGGATGTCGAGCTTGCCCTCGCCCCAGACGTTGTTCATGCCGGCGGTGCCGCCGCAGTGGGTGTCGTCGACGTCGCGGGCGCCCTGGTCGAGGAGCGCCCGGGTCTCGTCGATCCTGCCGATGAGCGAGGGGGCCGCCGACCAGAGCAGGGCGACCGCGCCCGCGACGTGCGGCGTCGCCATCGACGTACCGTTGATGGTGTTGTACGACGAACCCGGCCAGGTGAAGCGGACGTTGACGCCCGGAGCCGAGATGTTCGGCTTCATCGAGCCGTCGACCAGGGACGGACCGAAGCCGGAGAAGTTCGCGATCTTGCCCGAGGCGTCGTACGCGCCGACGCCGTAGGCCGGGGCCTGCGAGCCGGGGGCGTGCGCGGTGGAGCAGCTCGTGCCGTCACCGTCGTTGCCCGCGGCGAAGGCCTCGAAGATGCCGGCGGCGGCCCATGCCTCGACGATGTCCTGGTAGAACGTCGTGTCGCCGCCGCCCCAGGAGTTGTTGACGATGTGC
This sequence comes from Streptomyces sp. NPDC056480, assembly GCF_042795405.1. Classification (NCBI taxonomy): domain Bacteria; kingdom Bacillati; phylum Actinomycetota; class Actinomycetes; order Kitasatosporales; family Streptomycetaceae; genus Streptomyces; species Streptomyces sp. NPDC056480. The sequence continues at coordinate 12,494 of NZ_JBHTSA010000038.1, forward strand.
GGCGCGAGGTCGGGGCGCGGGTTCTGGCCGTTGTGGTCGGTCGGCGCGAGGATCCACTGGCCGGCGGCGAGGAGGGACTCGTCCGAGCAGGAGGACGACTCGCAGCCCTTCGCGGCGATCCACTTGGCGTTCGGCGCGACACCGACGCCGTTCCTGCCGACCATCGTGCCCATGGTGTGGGTGCCGTGACCGTTGTTGTCGCACGGGACGGCGGTGGTGCCGCACTCGCCGGTCGGGTCGTACCAGTTGTAGTCGTGGGTGAAGCCGCCGTTGCCGTTGTTGCCGCGGTACTGGGCGACCAGGTCCGGGTGGTCGTACTGGACGCCGGAGTCGACGTTGGCGATGACGATGCCCTCGCCGCGGTCGTCGTAGCCGTTCCAGACGTCGTCGGCGTTGATGTCGGCGATGCCCCACTCAGGGGCGGTCTCCGCACCGGCGGTCACGGCACCGGCGGCCACGGCACCGGCGGTCACCGCGCCAGTGCCGGACGGGGCCGTGCGCGTCGTGGTGATCCTGCTGTCGGCGGACTCGACGCCGTCGAGCGCGTAGTGCTGCTCCTTGACGATCGAGGCGACGTCCGGACGCTTCGCGAGCCGCTCCACGAGGTCCTGGCCGCCCCGCACCTTGACGGCGTTGGCGATCCAGTACTCCTCGTGCCCGACCTTCTCCTTGTCGAGGAAGGCCGTCAATGAGCGCTGGCTGGACTCGGCGTGCGCGCGCAGCTCCTTGTACGCGGCCTTCGCCTTCGCCGCGTGCGTCTTCTGCTTCTTGGCTCCGGACAGGTCGGCCTGGTCCTTGAGTACGACGAAGAACGATGCCTCACCGCCCTCGTCCACGGCGTCGAGCAGGGCGGCGTCCACCGTGGCGGTCGGCTCGACGTCGGCCGCGACGGCGGGCGGGCCGGTCAGTGCGGCGGCGGCGACCAGAGCGGCCGCCGCCCAGGCGGCGGATCTGCGCAGGGGGGATCGTGGCAGGTGCATCGGGGTGCTCCTCCGGGAAGGTTCGGGGAGCCCGGACGCTAGAGAACCGCCGTTACTCGGGAATTACAGCGCTCGACCAGGACGTCTGGCCTGCTGTTCTTGTGCTCGCGCACCAGGCGGCGGGACCAGCGCCCGGTGACATCGATCCCCGTCCGCTACGACGGCCAGCTGACCTCACCGTCACGCACCACCAACGGCTCGGCCTGCCGTGACTCATGGAACCGCGTCCATCCCACGTCCACACCGCCGTCGAAGCGTCGGTGGCCCTCGCCGGCCTTGGTCGCAAGCCAGCTGACGAGTTCGCCCGTGAGGTCGAACTCGTCGGGGTGGATCTCCTGACGACTGGTCAGAGCCCATGCTCCGGATCCGGTGCGCTCCCGGCGGAGGAGGACCGAGACGAGTGCGCCGTCCACCTTGAGCGCCTCGCCGTGACAGCTCAGGAGGGGCTGAGGACGGCTCTCGAGGACGAACTCGCCGTCGTCGTCCTCCTCCCAGAAGGGGAACTCGGTCACGATGCGGAGGGTCTCCGGCTCGGGGCCGAGTCCGAGGTGCCATCGGAGCTCGGCGAGCTCGTCCCCGGTCAGCTCGTCGCGCAGGTCGAGGGTGAGCGTGAGCTCATAGATGTCGGACATGAGCGCACACGCTAGCGGCCGCATCCGACAGGGACTCTCGCGGGCGGCCCGGCCCGTGGGTGGCTGCTGCCGTTCCACGGGCCGGGCCGGGTGTCAGGAGGCCGGAGTGACGGACTCCGGCGCGCCTCCCCTCGATGACGGCGGGCCGGAGTCCCGGTCCGTCGTTGCTCAGGTCCGCCGGGCCCGGCGAAACGAGGTCAGGGCGTAGCAGCCGAGGAGGACGACGGTGAAGGCGAGACCGATGCCGGCCGCCTGGCGCATGTCCGGGACCTCGACCGCGGTGGCGGCGACGGCCAGCACGCCCACCCCGGCCACGACGGCCAGCTTGCTGCCCCCGGGGACGCTGAACCCCGTGAAGTCCTCGGGGTGCGAGTCGCGGTGCCGCCGGAAGGCGATGTACGAGGCGAGGATCAACAGCCAGACGAGCAGCACCGCGAAGAGGGCGATCGACATCAGGATGCCGAAGATGCCGCCGATGTCGTAGAAGGCGAGCAGCGCGGCGGCCGCGATTCCCAGGGTGGAGGCGGCCAGGGCGTTGGCCGGGACACCGCGTGAGGTGAGGCGGGCCAGGGGCGCCGGGGCGAGGCCGTCGTCGCCGAGGGAGTGCAGGAGGCGGGAGGCACCGTACAGATGTGCGTTCGCGGCGGAGACGGCCGCGATGAGCACGACGACGTTGGTGAGGGTCGCGGCGGCGGGGACGCCGATGTCGGAGAAGACCCGCACGAACGGGCTCGCCTCGACACTGCCGTCGCCTGCGGCCAGGCGCCGCCACGGGATCAGGGCCACGACCAGGGTGATCGCCAGGACGTAGAAGACGCTGAGCCGCCAGGCGAGCTGGCGCATCGCGGTGCGGATGGACCGCTGCGGGTCGGTGGCCTCGGCCGACGCGATGGCGACGACCTCGAATCCGGCGTACGCGAACATCACCACGGACATGGCGATCCAGACGGACTTGGCGCCCTGTGGCAGGAACCCGCCGTCGTCGGTGAGGTGCGCGAAGCCGGTGGCCTCGGTGTCCGGCAGGCCGAAGAAGATGAGGAACGCGGCACACAGGATGAACGCGCAGAGGGCGGTCACCTTGATGGTGGACAGCCAGAACTCGGTGGTGCCGAAGGACTTGACGTTGATGACGTTGACCGCGAGCACCACCGCGGCGACGGCGAGGATGGCCGCCGACATCGGCACGCCCGGCCACCACCAGCGGATGTAGAGCGCGGAGGCGACGACCTCCGTACCGATGACGACGACCGCACTGAACCAGTACATCCAGCGGGTGACGAAGCCGGCCCACGGGCCGAGGTACGTGTGGGCGACGGCTCCGAAGGAGCCCTGGACGGGATGCGCGGCGGACATCTCGCCCAGCAGGACGGCGATGACCGCGACCAGGACGGCGCCGATGGCGTACGAGAGGATCACCGCGGGGCCCGCGGCGGATATCGCCGATCCCGAGCCGAGGAACAGGCCGGTGCCGAGCGCGGAGCCCAGGCCGATCATCGTCGTCTGGCGGGGAGTGAGGGAGCGGACGAGGCCCGTTCCCTTCGATGGCTGGCCGTTCTCGCCGGAAGGCGAGGTGGCGGTGGATGCCGAGGAAGGCGTGGAGGCGGCGGCCGAGGCGGGCGGCGACGCGGGGCCCTGGGCGGGTCTTTCCGAAGCGGTCATGACAGGAGTCCTTCTGTACGGGGGCGGAGCGGGAAGGTCCCGTGGAGGGGCGGGAGGGGGGCGAGGGGGGCAAGGGGGCCGACGGAGGCCGGCCCCGCCAGCGGGCCGCGGGCAGCGGGCCGCTGCCCGCGGGTCAGAACTCGCTGTTGCGGAAGGGCTTCTCGGGCCGGTTCAGGTCGGGCCTGCCCAGGACCTTCGGCGAGGACAGCGCGTAGATGCCGTGGTTGGTCAGCACCCAGGCGATGTTGCGGTCCCACTCCACGTACACCCCGTGGGTCTGGTTGCCGTACGCGTAGTCCGGGGTGTCGCTGCCGTACGCCTTCGGGACGAAGTAGGCGTCGATCTTCGGCGCGGCCGGGTCGGAGACGTCGAAGAACTGGACACCCGCGTTGTAGAAGCCGTAGCCGAGCACGCCCGGGGTGTGCCGGCCCGGGTTGGTGTAGGAGCCGGTGCGCTTGGGGCCGAAGCTGCCGCGGCGCTGGCAGAAGTCGGTGAAGCCGGCCGACGGGGGCGGGGTCGGGCGCGGAAGGACGCCCACGACACGGGGGTTCTTCGGGTCCTTCGCGTCGATCTGGTAGACGTCCTTGTAGGGCTCGTAACAGTCCTCGGTGAGGGGGTAGCCGGAGTAGTAGACGATCCCGGTCCTCTCGTACTGCGAGACGTCGATGTTGTCGCCTTCGGTGCCCGCGACGGACGGCGGCAGGTCGAGGTGGCTCACGGTCCTCAGGTCGGCCGGGTTCGAGATGTCGAGGACGGTCAGGCCGTAGCCGCCCATGGCCGCGAACGCGTAACGGCCGCCCTGCTCCACGGGCTTGGGGATGAAGAGCGGCATCCGCGCGCCCATCCAGCTGGTGCGGTTGCCGCAGCGCGGGTTCTTGCGGTAGGCCGCGTCCTCGCCGGTCCGCTGGCCCGGCAGGTGCCAGGTGTCGAGCAGCTTCGGGTGGGCCGGGTCGGCCATGTCCCAGGACTGGTAGCCGGCCGAGTGCAGGTTGGTGGGGTACTCGGTGCGGGAGTACGTGTCGTCGGGCGCCGTCGCGATGAACATGTACCGCTGACCGGTCCAGTACGGCGTGTCGAGCGAACCGGAGCCCTGCTGTGCCGTGCCGGGGTCGCTCCCGAGCGGGTCCTTCTGGGTGGCGTCGGTGGAGACGGTCGCGAGGAGTCTCCAGTCCTTCTTGCGGGGGCCGTCCAGCCGGAAGACCTTGAAGCCCTTGAGTCCGGGCTTCTCGCGCAGCTTCCTGACGCCCTCCGGGTTGTTGTACTTGTCGTGCGCCGGGTCGTCCGTGAGCTCCTGGATCTGCCGCTTGTCCTCGAAGCTCTGCACCATGACGTAGGCGTCGAGCTTCTTGCTCCACTGGATGGTGGAGGCGCCCCAGTAGTCGTTGGCCGCCCAGGTGCCGTTGGACCGCGTCTCGTCGCCGTCCACGTCCTGGCGGCTCATGCGCTCGACGACCTTCACCTTCTTCACGTCGGTGATGTCGTAGACGCGGCCCTCGGAGCGGTCGTACTGGAACATGTAGCGGCGGCCGTCGAAGTCGACGATGTTCTGCCAGGTGTGGAAGTGGTCGGGGGTGAAGTCCGCGCCCTCGTAGGCGGCTTCGACCTTCATGTTCTTGATGTACGAGCGGGTGTCGTAGTCCTTGTTTCGGCCGGGGAACGCGTGCTCGTGCTCCTCGTCGACCGGTGTGAGGGCGGGGTGGCGGAAGGTTTCGTCCAGCTGCATGCCGTACGCGCCGGGGTCCGCCGGTTCGGGGCGCCGGTCGGCGCAGACCTCCGGGATGTTCGGATCGGCGGCGGTGGTCGCGGTGACGATCGCGGTGGTGGCGCCGGAACTGCCCGGCACGAGAAGGGTCGCGGCGGTGGCTGCGGCGACGGCCGTGGCCAGGGTCGCTCTGGTGCGGAGTGATCGCATGGACTGTCCTAGGGTCTCGGCGGCGGAGAACGGACGTATGAAGGGGATGCCGGTCGCGCGGTGGTCGGGCGGGTTGCGGTGACCTCGGGGATCGCGCGAGCCGGGTGTTCGTGCGAAGCGGTCAGGTGACCGTCGGGCGCTGCTGGTACGCGGCGGCCCGGTGCGCACCCGTGACCGCGATGTCCCGCAGCTCGCGCACGGCGTGCAGAACGTCCGCGTGGGTGAGGTAGAGGGCGTTGAAGCCGAAGCGCAGGAGGTCGGGGGCGCGCATGTCGCCGATCACGCCGCGTGCGGTGAGCGCGGCGACCAGCGGGTACGCCTCCGGGTGCCGCAGGGCGACCTGGCTGCCGCGGCGTCCGGGCTCGCGCGGGGTGGTCATGGTGAAGCCGAGACCGTCGAGGAGGGAGTCGGCGCACTCCTGGAAGAAGCCGGTGAGGGAGAGGCTCTTGGCACGTACGGACTCCATGTCCACGCCGTCGTACGCCGTCAGCGCCGCTTCCAGGGCGACAAGGGAGAGCAGGGCCGGGGTGCCGATGCGGGCCCGGGTGATGCCCTCGGCGGGGGCGTACGTACCGGACATGGCGAACGGCTCCGCGTGCCCGTGCCAGCCGGTGACGGGGTGGTCGAAGGCCTGCTGGTGGCGGGCGGCGACGTAGGCGAAGGCCGGAGCGCCGGGTCCGCCCGAGAGGTACTTGTACCCGCAGCCGACCGCGAAGTCCGCCTCCGTCGCGTCGAGTTCGATCGGCAGGGCGCCCGCCGCGTGGCACAGGTCCCAGTGCGCAAGGGCGCCCGTGGCGTGCGCGGCGGCGGTGAGCGCCGCCATGTCGTACAGCTCGCCGGTGCGGTAGTCCACCGGGGCGTAGGCGGCGACCGCGACGTCCGCTCCTTCGGCGGCGAGCACCGCGGCCGCCTCGCGCGCGGGTACCCGGCGGACCTCCAGGTCCAGCAGCCGGCCGACCGAGTCGGCGATGTACTGATCGGTGGGAAAGTGGTCGGGGTCGGTCAGGAGCAGCCGCCGTCCGGGGCGCAGCCTGGCCGCGGCGAGCAGCGTGTTGAACAGCTGCACGCTGGTGGAGTCCCCGGCCACGACCTGGCCCGGAGCCGCGCCGATCAGCCGGCCGATGGCATCGCCGGTCCGCACCGGTGCCTCCCACCAGCCGTTGGCGTTCCAGGAGCGGATCAGGTCGGTTCCCCACTGCCGGTGCACGGCGTCCTCGACGGCCGGGGGTACGGCGGCGGGCAGCGCGCCGAGGGAGTTGCCGTCGAGGTAGACGGTCCCCTCGGGGAGGAGGAAGCGGTCCCGGACGTGGGCGAGCGGGTCGGCGGCGTCCAGCGCGGCGGCGTGTTCGGTCTGTGCCGCGGTGAGCTTCTCCACGGCTGCCGCGCCAAGGTTCTCGTGGGGGATGTTCTCGTTCGGTGTCCTGTTCGGCACGAGGTCACTCCGTCGGTGCGAGAGAGGCGGCGGGCAGGGCGGCCGGCGCGGGGGCAGGAGCGGGGCCAGGGGCGGGGGCGGAGGCGGGGACGGGGGCGTCCCGCTCGCGGGCGAGGTCCAGCGCGATGTCCGCGAGCAGGTCCTCCTGTCCCCCGACGAGTCGCCGCCGGCCGGCCGCCACGAGCAGGTCCCGGGTGTCCAGACCGTGCCGCAGGGCGGTGGTCTCCGCGTGCCGCAGGAAGCTGGAGTACACCCCGGCGTAGCCCAGGGTCAGCGTCTCCCGGTCGACCCGTACCGGACGGTCCTGCGTCGGCCGTACGAGTTCTTCCGCGGCGTCCATCAGCGGGAACAGGTCGCAGCCGTGCTCCCAGCCCATGAGGTCGAAGACCGCCACGGTCGGCTCCAGCGGCGCGTTCCCGGCTCCGGCCCCCTGGCCCGCGAGCGAGGCGTCCACCCGGTGGGCACCCGCCTCCACCGCGGTGACGCTGTTGGCCACGCCCAGGCCGAGGTTGTGGTGGGCGTGGATGCCGATCTCGGTGGCGGGGTCGAGGACGTTGCGGTAGGCGCGGACCCGGTCCCGTACGCCGTCCATGGTGAGCCGGCCGCCGGAGTCCGTGACGTAGACGCAGTGGGCGCCGTACGACTCCATGAGGCGTGCCTGGGCGGCGAGTTCGGCCGGGGGTGCCATGTGGGACATCATGAGGAAGCCCGCGACGTCCATCCCCAGCTCCCGGGCCAGGCCGATGTGCTGGGCGGAGATGTCCGCCTCCGTGCAGTGGGTGGCGACGCGCACGGAGGTGACGCCGAGGGCGTGGGCGCGGCGCAGGTCGTCGGCGGTTCCGACGCCGGGCAGCAGCAGGGTGGTGAGCCTGGCCCGGTCGAGCACCTCGGCCGCCGCCTCCAGCCATTCCCAGTCGGTGTGCGCGCCGGGGCCGTAGGTGACGGAGGAGCCGGAGAGGCCGTCGCCGTGGGCGACCTCGACGGCGTCGACGCCGGCGGCCTCGAGGGCTGCCGCGATGGCCCGTACCTGGTCGAGGGTGTAGCGGTGCGCCACGGCGTGCATGCCGTCGCGAAGGGTGACGTCCTGGACGTAGACCGAGGTCATCGGGCCGGACTCCGTTCGGCCAGGCGCTCGGCGGTGCGCAGCGCGGCGGAGGTCATGATGTCGAGGTTTCCGGCGTAGGCCGGGAGGTAGTGGGCGGCGCCCTCCACCTCCAGGTAGACGGAGACGAGCAGTCGCCCGCCGCCGGCGAGCCGGGTGAGCGGGTCGCCGGCGGGCAGTGTGCGGAACTGCGGTTCCTGCTTGAGTCGGTAGCCGGGCACGTAGGCGGCGACGGAGGCGGCCATCGCGTGTACGGAGGCGGTCACCCGCGCCGTGTCGCAGTCGTCGACGACGCAGTGCACGGTGTCGCGCATCAGGAGCGCCGGCTCAGCCGGGTTGAGGACGATGATGGCCTTGCCTCGGGACGCGCCCCCCACCTGTTCCAGGGCGCGGGCGGTGGTCTCGGTGAACTCGTCGATGTTCGCCCGGGTGCCCGGGCCCGCCGACCGCGAGGCGATCGAGGCGACGATCTCGGCGTAGTGAACCGGTGTCGTGGCCGAGACGGCGGCGACGATGGGGACGGTGGCCTGGCCTCCGCAGGTGACCATGTTGAGGTTGGGGGCGTCGAGGTGTTCGTCGAGGTTCACCGGCGGGACGACGTACGGTCCGAGGGCCGCCGGGGTGAGGTCGACGATCTGCTTTCCGTACGGTGCGAGGGCGGCCGCGTTGCGGTGGTGGGCGGCTGCCGAGGTGGCGTCGAAGACGAGGTCGATGTCGTCGAAGTCGTCGAGCGCCAGCAGCCCGGCGACTCCGTCCGCGCTCGTCCGCACCCCGAGTCTGCGGGCCCGTGCGAGTCCCTCGGACGCCGGGTCGATCCCGATCATCGCCGCGGCGGTGACGTTCCCGGCCCCCCGGACGATCTTGATGAGGAGGTCGGTGCCGATGTTGCCCGACCCGATCACGGCTGCCTTCATCGGACGGCCTCCTTGAGGAGAGGGGTGAGCCCGAAGAAGCGGACGGCGTTGCCGCCGAGGACGGCCTCCGTCTCCTCCGGGGTGAGCGTGCTCTCCCGCACCAGGCGGCCGATGTCCTCCTCGCCGAGCGGGAAGGGGTGGTCGGAGCCGAGCAGCACCCGTTCCGCGCCCATCACGTCCACGAGCAGGCGCAGCGCCCCGGGGTCGAAGACGGCGGAGTCGACGGAGAAGCGCCGGGTGTAGTGCGAGGGCGGGTGGGGGCTGTCGGCGCGGACCAGGTCACGACGGTGCCAGGCGTTGTCGGCCCGGCCGAGGAGGTACGGGAAGCTGCCGCCGCCGTGGGCGAAGAGGAGTCGCAGCGAGGCCGGCAGACGTTCGAAGGCGCCGGAGAGGATGAGCGACAGGATGGTGAGGTGCGTCTCGGAGGCCATGCCCGCCAACCAGGCCAGCATGTAGCGGGAGTAGCGCGGGCCGGTCGGCAGGTCCCAGGGGTGGACGAGGACGGCGGCGTTCTCCTCGTCGCAGTGCGTGAGGAACTCCAGGAGCGCGCCGTGGTCGAGGTCGCGGTCACCGAGGTGGTTGCCGATGTGGACGCCGTGGAAGCCCTGCCGCATGGCCTCGCTGAGCATGGCGCAGGCGGCCTCGGTGTCCTGGAGCGGCACCTGGCACAGGGGGGCCAGCCGGTGCGGGGCGTGCGCGCCGTACGCGAGGAGACGGGAGTTGACCGTGTGGCACCAGTCGGCGGCGCGCCCGGAGTCCAGCCCGTAGCCGAAGAGCAGCGGGGTGCTGGAGAGCACCTGGATGTCCACGCCGAGCCGGTCCAGGTCGGCGACGCGCTCGGCCGGGTCCCACAGGGTGCGGCGCACCGGCCGGTATTCGGCGGACCCGGTCATCATCATCCCGGCGTCCGGGCCGTCCGTGGTCCGCAGCCAGGGGCCGTCGTCAGAGCCGGTGATCCGGCGCGATTCGGCGCGGCCGATCTCCGGGAAGACGTGGGCGTGGATGTCGACGACGGTCATGCGTCGCCCGCCTCGTCGCGGCGCGTGCGCGGGCGCAGCTCCTCCGGCCAGTCCTTGCCCGGGTGCGCCGCGCCGCAGTTTCCGCAGGTGCGCGCCGCCTCGTCGCCGTAGAAGGAGTCGAAGACCGGCGGGAGGTCGTCGACGATCGAGGTGAGCTGTACCTCGCTGCGGTGCACCAGGTGGTGGCACTCCATGCAGTACCACTCGAAGGCGTCCTTGCTGCCCTGCGGGCGGGCGAACTCGACGACCAGGCCGACGCTGTCCTCCTCGGGCCGCTGCGGCGAGTGCCGCACGTGCGGCGGGAGGAGGAAGACGTCTCCCTCGCGGATGTGGATGTCGCGCGGCGGGCTCCCCTCCTCGTCCATGACGCGGAGCACCATGTCGCCCTTGAGCTGGTAGAAGAACTCCTCGATCGGGTCGTCGTGGAAGTCGGTGCGGCGGTTGGGGCCGCCGACGACCGTGACCATCAGGTCGGCGTCCTGCCAGATCTGGACGTTGCCGACCGGCGGCTTGAGCAGGTGGCGGTGTTCCTCGATCCAGGAGTGGAGGTTGAACGGTCGCATGGTCATGGGCGCGGTTCCTTGTTCCGGGAGAGGGGGGCTTCGGTGGGGCGCGGTGCGGTGGTCCCGGGTTCGGTGGTCCGGGGGATGTGGGCGACGGCGCTGATCTCGATCAGCAGGTGCGGGTGGGGAAGCTGGTGGACGGCGACGGTGGTGCGGGCCGGACCGCTCTCGTCGAAGTACTCGGCGTAGACCTCGTTGTAGCCGCCGAAGTCGTTCATGCCGACCAGGTACGTGGTGACGGACACCAGGTCCGCCAGACCGCCCCCCGCCGCGGCCAGCAGTCGCGCGATGTTGTCGAGTACGGCCCGGGTCTGGGCGCGGATGTCGAGGTCCGTCACCCCCATCGCGTCGGCGCTCGCGCCGACGAACGTGCCGTCGGGGCGGCGCGCGCTGGTACCGGAGACGAAGACGAGGTCACCCGCGCGCCGGAAGTGGGGGAACCGGCCGCGCGGCGGGGCGGCACCGGGGACGATCACGCGTCCTCCCCGGTGGTGAAGCGGACGCTGCCGAGGCCTGCGACCGTGGCTCGTACATGCGTTCCGGGCGGCAGGGGTACGGCGGCGGTCGCCGCGCCGGCGAGGATCGCCGTGCCGGGTTCCAGCGCGCCGGCGAGCCGGGCCGCGGCGGCGAGGGCCCGCAGGGGATTGCCCAGGACGGCCGCGGTGGAACCGGTCTCGGCCAGGCGCCCGTCGAGCTCCAGCAGGACACCGAGGTTGTCCAGGTCGCCCGGCGCGCTCCACGTTCCCACGGCGTAGCGCGCGGCGGAGGTGTTGTCGGCGATCACCTCGGGGAGCGAGAACCGGAAGCCGTGGTAGCGCGAGTCGATGACCTCCAGCGCCGGGGCCACCGCCGCGACCGCCGCCATGGGGTCGCCACCGGGGCGCAGCGTGTCTCCGAGCAGGAAGGCCACCTCGGGCTCGACGCGGGGGTGGATCAGACCGGAGGTGTCGATGCGCCCGCCGTCGGGAATCTCCATCCGGTCCGTCAGCCGCCCGTGGATCAGGTCGGACACGCCCATCTGCCGCATCTTGGCCAGGCTGGTGAAGCCCAGCTTGAAGCCGGTGAGCCGTTCGCCGCGGGCCAGGCGCCGGGCGACCAGCGCCTCCTGGACGGCGTACGCCTCCTCGGTGTCCTTCGGTCCCTCTCCGCCGCCGGACAGCGGGCGGCCGTCGCGCGCCGCCGCGTCGAGCGCCTCGGCCAGTGCCGTGGTGTTCATCGGGTGTCTCCCTCCCGCCCGGCACGCCCGAAAGCCGCGCGTACCGAACCGAGGCCGTCGATGCGGGCTTCGAGCACGTCTCCGGGCTCGACGGTCGTCATGGGGCCGAGTGCGCCGGTGAGCACGGTGTCCCCGGCCCTCAGCGGACGGCCGAGGCGTACGAGCGTGTCGGCCAGCCACACGGCGGCGTGCAGCGGATTCCCCAGGCAGGCGGCGCCCGCGCCGGTGGACACGGGCTCTCCGCGCCGCTCGAGGACCATGCCGGCGGTCCGCAGGTCGAGTTCGCGCAGCGTCACGGGGCGGGTGCCCAGGACGTAGGCGCCGCTGGAGGCGTTGTCGGCGATGGTGTCGACGGCTGATATGTCCCAGTCGCGGATCCGGCTGCCCACGATCTCCACGGCGGGGAGCGCGAAGGCGGTCGCTCTGATCACATCGGCCACGGTGTGCCGCTCGTGGGTGAGGTCGTGCTCGAGGACCAGGGCGACCTCGGCCTCTGCCCGGGCCTGGAGCACCGTTCCCCAGGGGATCTCGGCGCCGTCCGGCACCGCCATGTCGTCCGTGAGACGGCCGAAGTCCGGCGTGTCGACGCCGAGCTGGGTCTGGACCGCCACCGAGGTCAGCCCGATCTTCCAGCCTGTGACCCGGCGTCCCTCGGCGCGCCGGCGGTCGCCGAGGGTGGTCTGGACGGCGTAGGCGGCCGCGAGGTCACCGGGGGGCAGCAGGTCGCGGACGGGGTCGCAGGGAACGCCCGTGAGGCGCGCCGTGTCGAGGCGCTCGGCGGCGCTCGCCACCGCTTCGTCCACCGTGTTCACAGTTTCACGCACACATTCATCGGTTCGGAGAAGAAGTCGAGGGAGTGGTCGCCGCCCTCACGGCCTATGCCGGAGGCCTTCACGCCGCCGAAGGGGGTACGGAGGTCGCGGAGGTTCCAGGTGTTGACCCAGGCGATCCCGACGTCGAGGGCAGGCGCGACCCGGTGCGCACGGCTCACGTCGCCCGTCCACACCGTGGCGGCCAGCCCGTACGGCCCGGCGTTCGCGAGCGACAGCGCCTCCTCCTCGGTGTCGAACGGCGCCAGATGGACGACGGGCCCGAAGATCTCCTCCCGTACGACCGGGTGGTCCTCCGGAAGGCCGGCCAGCACGGTCGGTTCCACCCAGAAGCCGCCGTCCCGCTCGTCGGAGAAGCGCGGTGCCCCGCCTCCCGCGAGCACGTCGCCGTCGGCCGAGGCCTTGTCGAGGTAGCTCAGCACCTTGTCCCGGTGAGCGGCGGAGACCATCGGTCCGTATCCGCTCAGCGACCGGGCGCCGGCGGCCAGCGCCTCGGCGAACGCGTCGAACACCGGCCGCTCCACGTACACCCGCTCGGTGCACAGGCACACCTGCCCGCTGTGGGTGAACGACGAGCGGAGGGTGCCTGCCACGGCCTGGTCCAGATCCGCGTCGGCGAAGACGAGCCCGGCGTTCTTGCCGCCCAGCTCGAAGGAGACGGGGGCCAGTCGCGCGGCGGCGGCCCGCATGATCGACCCGCCGGTGCGCGACTCGCCGGTGAAGGCGATCGCGTCCACCCCCGGGTGCTCGGTGAGCCACTGCCCCGCGGCGTCCGCGCCGCCGCCGTGGACGAGGTTGAAGACCCCGGCGGGCACGTCCGCGTCCGCCATCACCTCGGCCAGCAGACAGGCCGTGCCCGGTGTCAGCTCGGAGGGCTTGGCGATCACCGTGTTGCCCGTGGCGAGCGCCGGGGCCACCTTCCAGGTGAGCAGCAGCAGCGGCAGGTTCCACGGCGAGATCACCGCGACGACGCCGAGCGGCTTGTGCACGGTGTAGTTCAGCGCGCCACGGCCGTCCGGGGTGGTCGTGTGCCAGGACCGCTCGCCGCGCCCGGCCAGGAGATCGGCGTACGAGCGGAAGTTGGCGATCGCACGCGGGATGTCGACCGTCGAGGCGAGCTCACGGGGCTTGCCCGTGTCGGCGCACTCGGCGGTGACGAACTCCTCGAAACGCCCCTCGATGCCGTCGGCGATCCGGTGCAGGAGCCGCGACCGGTCCGCCGGGCTCCAGGACGCCCACGGGCCGCGCAGTGCCTCCCGCGCCACACCCACCGCACGGTCGACCAACTCCCGCGGAGCCGAGGGCGCTTCGCCGTCGACGGTCCCGCGGGCCGGGTCGATGAGCGGGAACGGGACGCCCGAAGCGTCGAACTCGCCCCCTACGTAATGCCGCACAGGTGAGCGCACCTTGCAGACCTCCGTTGCCGGGCCGGGGATTCGGTTCTGGTCCCCCGGCGTGTGCCGGTATCGTGCACCCACCGAGCCATACCGAACCAATGCCAAAAGGCACTTAGTCCATACCGATTCGGGTATGCATGCCTCCGGCTCGGCCGACCGCTCCCGAAAGGAGCCCCGGCGGTGGACCTCCTGGACGGCCGACTGAAGTTCCGGCACCTCACCCTGCTCGTCGCGATCCACGAGCACGGCAGCGTGGGGCGGGCGGCCGAAACCCTCCACCTCACCCAGCCCGCCGCCACCCGCACCCTCCGCGAACTGGAGGGCATCGCCGACCTGCCTCTGTTCGTCCGCATGCCGCGCGGCATGCGCGCGACGCTCTACGGAGAGGCACTCGCGGAGCACGCCCGCGCCGTGATCGCCGAGATGCGCCGGGCCGGAGAACATCTCACCGGGCTGCGCCAGGGCCGGGAGGGCACCGTGACCGTCGGCGCGCTCCTCGCCGGCACCAACGTGCTGCTCCCCCGGGCCATCGCACAGCTGAAGCGCGAACGTCCCCGGGTCACCGTCGTCGTACGGGAGGGCACACCGGACGCCCTCCATCCGGCACTGCTCTCCGGCGAACTGGACGTCATCGTCGGCCGGGTGGGACCGGCCCCCAAGGAGGGGGACGGACTGCGCCAGCGGCGGCTCTACCGCGAACGCATCCGGCTCGCCGTCCGGTCCGGTCACCCGCTCCTGGAGAACACCGGCGTCACGCTCACCGACACCCTCGACTTCCCCTGGATCCTCCCGGTCGAACAGACCGCCCTGCGCCAGGAGCTGGGCGCCCTCTTCGCCGACCGGGGCCTCGCGCTGCCCGCCGACCGGGTCGAGTGCACGTCCATCCTCACGATGCGCGCGCTGCTCCTGCAGACGGACATGGTCGCGCTGCTGCCGGAACTGGTCCTGCGCGCCGACGAGCAGCTCGCCGCCCTGCCGGTCGAACTCCCCTCGGTGGGCCGCACGGTGGGCACCACCGAGGCGGCCCACCGCACCCGCACGCCGGCTCTCCAGGCCCTGCTCCACCACCTCGACCACGAGGCGGCCCTGCTGCGCGAGACGCTCTGACGTCTGGTCGGCGAGCACCCCGGCACTGTCGGGGGGAGTCGGATGCCCGCCATGATCAGGATGCGGCGGGTGGCGTCTCGTCAGAGCAGGGCGGCGCAGCCGTCGGCTGCGAACCCGAACTCTGCCGCCCCGCCGCTCTCGCCGCTCTGGCTGACGGGAAGGTGCCGATCACGGCCGGCGTTCCACTGCACACGTTCTGCTACCGACCAGGACAGACGGTATGCATGGCAGCGTCCGGGCCCCGGTGCGCTGGTGGACCCGAGAAGCGGGCTGCATCATTGTCATGTAGGCAATTTCGGCTGTTCTCATCTGTCGGCCGCGGCTCTGCCGCTCAGCTGCCCGTGGTCATCCGCGGCGAAAGACATAGCTGCCCATCGCCGGCTCTCCGAAGCCTACGAGCGGGCGACGGATGCCGAGGCCACCAGCGACTGGGCCGCCGCGATCGGCACGTACACGGAGATCCTCCAGACCGACCGGGGGTACCGGGACGCCGTCGCACGACGCGAATCGTGCCAGGCCCGACAGCGCATCGCGGATCTGGAGACCGAACTGCGCCACCACGCGGATGCGGGCCGGTGGGAGGCTGTCCTCGAGACCAGCGAAGACCTCCGTAGGCTCGACCCGTCCGCCGCCGACCCCGACGGTCTGTCCACCCGCGCCCACCGGGCCCTGCAGGAGGCGGAACACGAGCGCCGCTATGCCCAAGCCCGTACGGCGGAGGACGCCGGCGACTGGGCCGAGGCCTCCGCCCGCTACAGCGAACTCGCGGCCGACGGCGGATATCGCGACGCTGCTCAGCGACGCGCCCGCGGTCACAAGATCGCCGGGCTGCGCACCGCACTGCACGAGCAGGTAGCCGCACAAGAGTGGGTGAAGGTACTGGGCACGATAACCGAGTTGACGGGCGTGCAGGCGGATGCGGCGAACGAATACGCCGCACTGGCCGACCTCGCTCGGCACGAGATTGCCGTCGCCCCGCGCGAGCTGACCAGCATCGACTTCGATGACGCCGTCCTTTCCCTGTCGTGGAGCCCGAGCGGCCAGAGCATCGCCGTCGCGGGGAGAAGCCGCTGGGTCCGCGTCTACGACATCGCCGGTGCGGAGCGATTGAAGGTGAAGGGAGGAGGCGTGCGCTCCGACGTGTCCGCGGTGGCGTTCAGCGCGGACGGCCGCCGGATCGCCACCGGCAACGCAGGCCGCGCTGCGCGGGTGTGGGACTCCGCCGATGGACGTCTGCTGCTCGACGTACGCCACGCCGCCCGCCTGAACGCGGTGGCGTTCGACCCGCGGGGCGCCCGGATCGCCACCGGCAGTTCGGATGCCACAGCCCGGGTGTGGGACGTCATGGGCATCCGCGAGGACTTGCCCGAGCTACGCCACGGAGGCCACGGGTGGGCCTTCGTGAAAGCAGTGGCCTTCAGCCCGGACGGTGCCCGGATCGCCACCGGCACTTCGGATACCACGGCCCGGGTGTGGGACGCCACCACCGGTCAGCGCCTCCTCGAGGTACATCACACCGCCGGCGTGAACACGGTGGCCTTCCACCCCGACGGCACCCGAATCGCCACCGGCAGCTCCGACCACACCGCACGCCTATGGCCGGTCGGCGACCTCTAGCGCAGGAACGGCAAGGGAAGTGAACTGCGGAATGGGACATCTGGTCGAGTTTCCCACGGCGGATGGCGCCACTGTCCTGATCGAGGTCAGGGAGCCGGCAGCCGGGATGGTGACCCGCGGAATCCGCGACACCGCGGTGACCGAACGGGCTCAGAAGACCTTCGAAGAAGCCGTGCGCTGTGCGCGGCCCGCAGTACAGGGCGTGGTCGCTCAACTTCGTGGCATCGCCGAGTCGCATGATGAGATCCACGTCGAGTTCGGTCTCGACCTGCACGCCGAGGCCGGTGCCTTCATCGCCGCTGCCAGCACCACCGCCAACTTCACCGTGGCCGTCACCTGGCATCAGAACAAACCCCGTCCGACGACCGGGTAGTGCCCTCCGATGTCGACGACATCGTGCCGCTGCTCCGCGCGCCGCAAGCGGTTCAACCTGCGTTTCCGTCACCCGGGCAGGGCCTGTCTGCGGAAGTCGCTCGGCGGCATCCCGTACGCGCGGCGGAAGGCTCTGCTGTAGTCCGCCTGGTGACGGAATCCCCACCGCTCGGCGATCTCGCCGATCCGGCGGTGACCGAGGCCCGGGTTCGCGAGGTCGGCGCAGCTGCGTTCGAGGCGGAGCCGGCGGATCGTGGCGGCTACCGTCTCCGGCTCATCGCGGAACAGCAGGTGGAGCAGCCGCACGGAGATGTGGTGGTGGGCCGCGACGGCGGCAGGGCCGAGGCCGGGATCGGCGAGGTTGGCCTCGATGAACGCGCGGACCCGGGCCAGGAGGACCTGGTGCCGGGTCTCGTGGGCCGCCGGGACCGGGCTGTCGGTCCGGGCCGCGAGGAACGTCGCGCAGAGCGCGAGCGCGACGGCGCCCAGCCGGTGCAGCTCCTCCGGCTCGCACCGGCCGGCCTCGGCGCGCAGTCCGGTGAGGTACGAGGCGAGCAGCGCTCCCGACCCGGTGCGGGCGGGCAGGGCGGTGCCCAGGAGCCTGTCGACGCGGTCCTGGGGCAGCGGCAGGGTGGCTCTGGGAAGGCGCAGGAGGCTGACGTGCGAAAGCCTGCCGTCGTCCCGGAACTCGCAGCTCAGCGGGTGAGAGGTGTCGAAGATCGCCATGTCGCCCGCGGTGAGCAGGGTGTTGTTGCGGCGCTGCTCGATGCCGATCGGGCCGCCGTGGACGAGGAAGAGGAAGTACTGCTCGGGGTCCGCGCGCCGGATGTGGGCGGCGGCCCGCCGGGCGGTCATCGGGGAGAAGGCGAAGCCGGCGACCTCGGTGTCGGTCAGCCGGATCGACGTGGCGGTGCCGCGGAAGCGGTCGGCGTACGGGCTGGCAATGGCCACGGGCATGACGGCGTCGCCGACCATCCGTGACCACCACTCGAAGCCGTCGCGTGCGCCGACTCTCGTGGTGGAGACCGTGGTGATCCCGTTCACGCTCCCCCCTCCGTGATGTGGACACGTCCATCGTTGGGGCTGGTCGGCCTGCGGGCCTAGGTCGAAGTCGGTCAACCGGCCCCGCGGTCGTGCACTCGGCGCGAAAGGAACGTGCGCGCGACGCCAACGACGGGAGCGGCCCGCGCCCCCCACAGTGATTGCTCCGACGCATGACCACGGACGAAGCAGAGGTGACCCGATGATGAAGCCGAAGCAGAGATCGTTACCGACCGGAGGGTGGGCGAAGGCCCTCACCGCCCTGATGATGGCCCTCCTGGCCCTCCTGACCATCCCCGCCGCCGCGGGAGCGGCCGATGCCGCGCGGGGCGCCCGCGCCGACTTCGCGGCCCAGGCCAGAAGCGCGGGGCTGAGCGGCACCGAGGCGAAGGGCCTCCAGGCCCGGGTCGACGGCTACCTGGCGAAGACGCCCGGGACACAGGTCGGCGCCAACAAGATCGTCCTGAAGGGCGGCGGCGAACTGGTGCTCACGCTCCCCGGCGAGCGGAACGCCCGCGACCTCACCGCCCCGGACGCGGGGATCGGCGCGGCCGCCGGCTGCCCGTACACCTATGTGTGCGCCTACC
Organism: Streptomyces sp. NPDC056480; assembly: GCF_042795405.1. NCBI lineage: Bacteria > Bacillati > Actinomycetota > Actinomycetes > Kitasatosporales > Streptomycetaceae > Streptomyces > Streptomyces sp. NPDC056480. The sequence goes on from NZ_JBHTSA010000038.1 coordinate 30,874, forward strand.
CGTACGAGGACTTCGCCGGTGACGAACTGCGCCTGTACACCTGCAACTACCGCAACTACATCCCCTGGAACGGGACCGGCTCCTGGATCAACAACCAGCGCTCCACCCTCTACGCCAAGTTCTACGACTCGAACGGCAACCTCGGCTGGACCTCGCCGGGCGGCTACAGCGAGGACCGCCACGCCCCCTGGGGCTGGGTGTGGTGGCTGAGCCCCTGCTGACGGCGGAGGGGTAGAGCGACGCGGCGCGCCCGGGGGGCGCGCCGCGTTCGGCCGTCGGGCGCGGTCTGGGCAGCTGGTGGCTTGCAACCTACGGAAGGGCCCGCGCCCACGTGGGTGCCGGGTCTCGTCGCCCGTCCCATCGTCGCCGGCCGTGCCCCACTTGGGCGCTCACACTGGCCCAAAGCCCGGGGTCGGCCGCTCGATCCCCGACGGCCTCACCGACCGCCCCGCCGAGTTGGTGGAGGTGGTCCGGCCGCACCTGCGGGAGAGGTTCCTGCGGGCCGAGGTCGGGAGATCCTCGGCGAACTTCATGGATCGGGTCGTGGCGTCGGGCAGTTGGACGGTTGGGCAGTTGGGCAGTTGGGCAGTTGGGATCAAGGCGTGGTCAGCGAGGGATGCGTACGCGTGTCGGCGTGGTGGAACCTAGGGCTTGCGGGCTACCCAGAGCAGTTCCGCCGGCCAGCGGTGTGCCCAGTCGGGTGGGTCGGTTTCGTTGTAGCCGTTGGGTGTTCCGAGTTCGGGACGCGGCTCGATGAGGTCGTCGATGATGAGACCCGCGCCACGCAGGACCCTGACCCAGTCGCCGTAGGTGAGCTGATAACTGGTCGCGCCGTCGTCTTCGGCGATGGCGTTCAGCCCGAAGTAGTCCTGCTGCAGCGTCTTGGTCACACGGCCGGCGGCTTCGTCGTAGCAAGCTTCGAACCATGGGCTGGCGACGTTGAACACCAGGCGTCCGCCCCGGCCCAAGACGCGTGCGGCCTGCGGGACGGCCAGGCGCGGGGGCGCCCAGCTGAGCCCACCGAAGTCGCAGAACACCAGGTCGAAGCTGTTGTCGGCGAAGGGGAGTCGCTCGGCGGCCCCTTGCACCAGCGGGTAGCGGACCGCCCCCATCGCGCGGGCCGCTGCGGAAAGTTGGGCTTCGGACACGTCGAGGCCGACCACTGCGGCGCCCTCGGCGGCGAGCGCCCTGGACCACTGGCCGGCGCCGCATCCGAGTTCGAGGACACGCTTGCCGGTGACGTCGCCCAGGGCGTGCAGGTGCGCGTCGGGGATGGAGTACATGCCCCACAGCCTGGGCGCGGCGCCGATCTGCGGGTCGTGCTCGCGCTGGTAGGCGCTGCTGATCTCGTTCCAGAACCGCCGGTTGGCGGGGATGCTGTCCACCCGCCGACTCCAGCACTCCCTGCCGAGGGCGGTCAACACGATTTAGTTGCCAGTGGTGCTGTGCATGGAGGCCGAGCGGCGGTCGGACCTGGAGGGCTTGTACGCACTCACGCAGGCTGCGACGGAGGAGTTCAACCTGCTGGACAGGGAGTTCGTGGCGGCCGGGAGCGGGATCGAGACGGTGGCGCGGGAGTGGTCTGTGACGAGTTCCGCTTCGTCGCGTCGGCATCCGGGTTCACGGACGCGGATCTCAGCGGGAACTCGCCCTATCCGCGGTGAGCATGGTGACGGCGGGCCACCCCGCCACAGCGTCCGCGTTTCATCTCGGCGGGTCCTCGCCAGTGAGCCCGTCAACGGATTCGCGAATGAGGTCGGCGTGTCCGGCGTGGCGGGCGTACTCCTCGACGAGGTCAAGGAGAACACGACGGAGGTTGGGGCGTTCCCCGCTGCGGGTCGTGTAGACGCCGAGCTGGTCAAGCCCGCCCGTGCTGAGCGCCTCGTCAACGATGGCACGGGAGCGGGCGACCGATTCCTGCCAGAGGGCGAGCAGTCGCTCCGGCGTATCCCCGGCTGCGGAGCGGTAGTCCCAGTCGGGAGTGGTCTCCCAGTCGACCGCGTCCCAGGGAGCACCGACGGGCGTGCCGAGCCACAGCCGGGCGAAATGACTGTCCTCCACGTGCGCCAGGTGCTTGAGCAGGCCGCCCAGCGTGATCGTGGACGTGCCGAGTGTGGCGCGAAGGCCGGAGGCGTCGAGGCCGGAGCACTTCCAGGCCAGCGTGGCCCGCTGGCGTTCGAGGGCGCCGAGGATGGCTGCTGCCTCGGTCCCGGCGAGTGGGGGTTCCGGCCATGCTTCTGCTGCGGTCTCAGTCATGGCCGCAGACCTTAGCGAACGTGGCGGACACGTCGGCCGGCGGGTGAACTGCAACCAATCGAGCACTCGAACCACGAGATCCGGCGGACAGCGCCTGGCCGTCCGGCGGGTGTCGTCTCTCAACGTCGGGCCGCCGCCGGTGGGGTGGCGGTGCCGCTCAGGCAGTGGTCCAGGAGTGTGTGCATGCGCGGGACGGGGAGGGACGGGTTGGCTGCCGCGCCCTCTGCGGTGCGGAGATCGGCGAGGAGGGTTTCCAGCGTCTTGGGTGTGAGGTTCGGGTTGGCGGCGGCTGCCCGGCGTACCGCATCGTCGGGGTCTTCCAGCGGAGGCTCGGGCAGGGTGGGGTCGGCCGCGGCCAGGGCGCGGATCTCGGGGTCCGGGTGACCGATGAGGTGGGACCAGCCGCTGCGGGGGAACGCGCGCAGGGTCAGCAGGTGCGCACGGTGGGCCGGGCGGGTCACGTAGACGTCCAGAAGGAGGTCCGGCGGAGCCAATGGATGGTGGCAGGCCAACCGGATCCGTACCTCCTCGTCGTCGTCCGCCGCCAGCGTCCCGACGAGCTGTGCGGGCAGGCCGGACCAGCTGGCCGCAACCCGGCGGAGCACCGGTTCCTCTGACGCCGCGCAGGTGGCGTACCAGTCGGGCGACGGCTCGACGGCCGGCTGCGTGATCGGGCAGGTGCAGTCGGGACCGTGATCGACGACCTTGTGCACTTCATGGAATTCGGCCCAGGTGCGGATGGAGGGCTGGAGGCGGGCACGCAGCCGTACGTCCTCGTCCGGATCCTGCCTCAGCTCCGCCGCCGCCTCCGGTGCCAGGTCGGGCCGGGTGGCGACCAGCCTGCGGATCTCCACATCGGGGTGGCGGGCGAGGCGGGCGACGGCGTCGGCCGGGGTATGGCGGTTCCGGGCCAGCGGGTGCACCTCGCCGTCCGCGAAGCACTGCTCGACGACCGCGGGCGACAAGGCGCAGGTGCCGAGAACGAACCACGTGTCACGTGATCCGATGGACGGCAGCTGGGCCTCCACTGCCTCCGGGTCCAGTACCCAGCTGCTCTCCCGCGCCGCCTTCCGCACCGCGGGGTCGGGGTCGTCGAGCAGGGCATTGCGCTGCGCAGCGGTGAGCGACCGCCATTGCGAGGCAGCGTACAGACGGAGTGCGGGGTGGGCGTGACCTGCCATGTCCCGCGGAAAGGACAGCGGGACCCGCCGGGAGGACCAGAGTTCCCCGGCGATCTCCTGTGCGGTGACCCTGTTGTCCTCGCCTCCGTCCTGGGCGGTCAGGAAGGTGACGAGGACGTCGTCCGGCAGGGGCCTGACCCAACGGGGCTGGAGCCGGGTGCGGGTGCCGCCGGCGAGATACGCACGGACGAGTCCCGAAGGGTCCGATGCCAAGGGAGCGAGTCGTACGGGGTCGACATGCAGGTTACGGGCGAGGGCGCGGCGGATCTGCTCGACCGGGTGGCGCAGGGCGGCGTCGATGACGGCGGCGGGCAGGTCGCGGCCCTCGCACATCAGCGCACCGGTCTCACCGGCTGTTTCGTCCAGGAGACGTATCAGCACGTCGGCGGGCGCTGCCACGTTGAAGGCGATTCCGCGCAGCCATAGTTCACGAAGAGAGTCGGACACCGTGGCATCCTGCCACCTCTACTTCTGAGACCGTCCGCCCGATGGCTCCCTCGTCGGCACTGACCGCCGAGTCCGTCCGCAGGACTGCGGACCACGTGGTGAGGGCCTCTCATGCCGAGACACCTGCGTCCTGATCCTGAGTCGACGGAGGAGCCACACCAGGCCCGGAGTTGCTCGCGTCCCGCCGCGGCCGACAGGCCAGGGGAACGATGACTGGTACCCGGAAGGGGCCTGGCCTAGAGCAGATCTGCCTTGTAGTGGAACCGGTTGCCTTTGGGCAGTTCGACGTATCCCGAGGCGGTGGACCGGTCGCCTGTGAACCACCCGAGGCTCTCGGGACTGACGTTGGGGGACCCCCAACCGTCCATTCGCTCACCCGGCAGCCTGAAATCGGCGACGGTATAGCCCTCCGGGTCGCTGGGCGGGTAGTCGAGGATCGCCGCAGCCGGCGTCCTCCCCTTCGATTCGATCCGGTTGCCCTCGATCTCGACGCTGAAAGTCCCGTGCTTGTCCTCCCCTCGCCAGTACTCGTCGATGGTCAGCATCACTTCGTCGCCGCCACCCCATGCGACGGCGTCATACGCGGTCGTCTCGCTCATGGTGGCGGCCTCGCCTTCGAGGGTCTTCAGGACGTACCCGATGACCGAGTACTCGTCCATGTTGTGGATCTCGCCGAAGTAGTCACTGATCTTGCCGTCACCGAGGAGGCTCTTGATGAGGGTGGGGTTGCCACCCATGGCCGAGACCTGGATGTCCGACTCGCCGATGACGCTCTTGTAGCGGGCCGTGACTTCGGCGCTCAGGTTGGCGAAGGCGTTGTAGCTCGCAGACAGCGCAGCGTTGATCTCGGTCTCGGTCGCGCTGGACGTCATGGTGAAGAAGACGATCCGGCCGTAGACGACGTCGGAGACGATCATCGGCGGGTTGTCGGGCCCGAGCTTCTTCATGTTGATCAACCGCTTGAGACGCTCCTCGGTGAAGGTGTCGTTGATGAGGGCGTTGGGGCTTTCGAAGACGGCGGAAGCGATGAAGGCCCGCTCGTAGAGGTAGACGACGAGGGTGTTCTGGTTCTCCTTGCGCTTGGCCTCGACGTTGAGCGACCCGGAGAACGTCATGTACTTGGCGGAGATGCCCAGCGACAGGGCGGCCTCCGTGCTGCTGTAGGCCTCGGCCTTCTTGAAGACGACGGTCGGCGAGGTGTTCTTCTTGCCGGCCACCATCCTCTTGATCGCGTCAAGTACGAGGCCGTAGTCGGGCGACTGGACGGGCTCGCTCGGGCCGCCGCCGAGGGCGTCGATCGCAATCCGTAGCGGGGCACGCTCGCTGGTCTCGATCTGAGCGAAGGCCATGTCCCCGTTCTTGATGATCTTCTGTGACTGGACGATCGATCCGGGCCAGATGGTGCCGGCGGTCTTGCCGGAGGTGAAGATGTCCTGGGGGGTCGTGGTCATCCTCCATGGCCGGGTGACGCGCTTGACGCCCTTGACCACGTCGGTCGTACTGTCCCCCATCGGCTTCTTCTCGTCCGGCTCCTGGGGGGCGAGTTCAGTCCACGGCTGCCATCGGGTCGCCAGGTAGGAGGCGAGGTCCACCTTGCCTCCGCGCTCGCCGACTCCCAGAACGGAGTTGGCCACCCGCTCACCATCGGACAGCGCGACGACCGCGTACTCTCCGTCCTCGGTCCGGCGGCTCACGTCGGGCAGCGTCAGAGAGGCGACGTCCGCCTTCTCGTCGACGACCCTTCCCGGACCGCCGTCCAGGAGCCGCACCAGTTGGTAGCGGTCCGCACCGTCCACATGCCAGTCCACGAACTGCGAGCCGTCCGCGGCCTGGTCGAGCCATGCAGGCGCACGGTCCTCCTGCACCAGCCAGGCCGGCGATTCCAGGCCTTCGGCAGTCTGTCCGGCCCACGATTCCTGATCTGCCATGACGACCTCCACCATTCCTGTCGGCCGGCAGCTCGGAGCCCGCCGGACCTCTGGCTGCATAGGTAGCGCTCCACTCACCATGTCGTGGGCGGCATCGCCACGGGCACGCCCAATTCACCCGAAAGGCATGCGAGTGAACCTTTCTTCGTGCGGTGCCATGGCCTGCCTCCCCCCCACGGCAGCCGTGCCGCCCTCGCCGGATCGACTCCAACGGGGGGCCGGCCGCACCTCAGCCGGATTCCACGGCGTTGATCCCGCAGGCACCGCCGGGGGCCAGAGAGAGCTCACCGTGCCGAACATCACCGCATTCAATCGCCAGAGCTCCGCCCGGATGGGTCAGAGCCTGGGCTCGCTGGTCCGGTGCGGTGACGGGGCCGCCGGTGTTGGGCGTGTCGGTGGGGCCGGGCGGCCCCCGTCCAAAGGATTGTGACGGCCGCAGCGTCGGCCCTGGATCCGAACCACGACCGCCACGGCGAAATGGACATGGTGTGACCAGAAGACACAGGCGACACCGGAGTCTCGGTGCTGCGGGAGTGGCGGTGGCCCTCATCTGGGGATGTGCCACTGCTGGGAATGCCCGGCCCTCCGACACGGCATCCGGCGACTTCGAGCGGGCGGCCGAACAGGCCGCAGCGGAGTTCGGTGTGCCCAAGGAAGTACTTCTCGGCGTCAGCTACGAGTCCTCGTGGTGGGAGGCCAATGACGGCCGCCCGAGCACCAAGGGCGGCTACGGTCCGATGCACCTGACGGACACGACGTCCGGGGGAACGTACGACCATCGCCCCGGCGAAGGGCCGGTGGACGCCACCGGCACCGACGACCCGTCCGAGCACACGTTGCAGGCAGCCGCCGCGATGATCGGCGTCGCCCCCTCGACGCTCAAGCGCGACGAACTGCAGAACCTTCGAGGCGGCGCCGCACTGCTCGCCTCGTACCAACGGCAGATCACCCGTGAGATGCCCGCCGACCCTGGCAGCTGGTACGGGGCTGTGGCGCACTACAGCCAGGGCGCCGACACCGCCGTGGCCGGACGGTTCGCCGATGGCGTGTTCGCAGCGATCCGCACCGGCAAGCAGAGGGTGCGCAAGGACGGCCAGAGGGTCTCCTTGGCGGAGACGCCGTCCGTCCGTCCGACGAGGTCACAGCTCGCGTCCCTGGGGCTGCGGACGGCGTCCGCGGCGGCGGTGCCGGAGTGCCCCAGTGAGCTGAACTGCCGGTTCGTTCCCGCTGCTGCCTCGAACTACCAGGTGTCCTCGCGGAACTCGAACGGCATGGACGTCGACTTCATCGTCATCCATGACCTCGAAGGGTCCTACGACGGGGGAGTCAGCTGGTTCCAGGATCCCGTCAGCGGGGTTTCCGCGCATTACGTGATGAAGGCCGACGGCAGTGCGGCGACGCAGATGGTCGCCACCAAGGACATCGCCTTCCACGCCGGGAACTACTGGGTCAACCTGCACGGCATCGGCATCGAGATGGAGGGATACGCCGCCCAGGGACCCACCTGGTTCACTCCCGCCCAGTACAAGGCGACTGCCACGCTGGTGCGCTACCTGGCTCGGCGCTTCGATGTCCCGCTGGACCGCCGGCACATCATCGGGCACGACAACGTCCTTCCGCCGCGGCCGGCCCGCGCGCCGGACGCGCACTGGGACCCCGGCCCCTACTGGGACTGGGAGAGGTTCATGACTCTCCTCGATGCCGATCAACCCCAGGAGCGCAAGGCCGAGGGGGAAGAGACGGCCGCGAACATGACCAGCGCCGGCATGACGGGCGCCGGCGTGACAGGCGCCGGCATCGGAATCGGAGAGGCGGTCAGGATCGCCCCGGCGTACAGCAAGAACGCGCAGACGGTGACGGTGTGCGCTCCGACGTGCCGGTCCCAGACACAGCCTTCGAACTTCCTCTCCGTGCGCACGGAGCCCCGCGCCGACGCTCCGCTCGTCTCCGACCTCGCCCTTCGCCCCGACGGGTCGGCGGGAAGCGACCGCATCGACGACTGGGGATCCACCGTGGTGTGGGGGCAGGAGTTCGTGGTCGCCGACGTGCGAGGGGACTGGACGGCCATCTGGTTCGGTGGACGGAAGGGATGGATCCACAACCCGGCGGGCGTGAACACCCGCCCCGCCCCGAACGCGCGCATCGTCCGTCCCGCGAGCGGGGCGACGTCCGTCTCCATCTACACGACGGCCTACCCTCGCGCCACCGAGTACCCCCGGGGATTGCCCGCATCGGCACAGACACGGTTCAGCATGTACGCGTTCCCCCCAGGGCAGGCGTACGTGGCCGCCCGCACATCGGTGGACGCCGACGACTTCTTCCCTGCCACGCCCACGCGCCCGGAGGCCGTGGTCATCGGTGACCAGAAGTACGACGTGATCCAGTACAACCGGCGCCTCGCCACCGTGAACACCGCGGAGACGGACTGACGGCCCCGGAGCCGGCCCGCACCTCGGAGTGAGCCACGGCGGAATCGCGGCAGCAGCACCGTGGCGTGCTGCCGGGCCGGCCCCCTACGCCAGAGCGCAGGGGGCCGGCCCGTGGCTCCCCGGACGGCGCGGGGGGCCGATCAGGTGGCCGCGTCGAGGAGGTGGGCTCCGTTGTTGCGGACGTTGTTGACGGCCATGGAGACGGGCCGGGCGTCGAGCCGGCCGTCCGCGGGGCGGGTGAGCAGGGCGCGGAGGTCGTCGGTGTCGTGGTGCCGGGGGTCGAGCCACGTGTCGTAGTGGTCCGGGGTGAGGGCGAGCGGCATGCGGGGGTGTACGCGGCCGGCAGCGTCGGTGGCCTCGGTGGTGATGATCGTGCAGGTGGTGAGCCACGCGTCGGGGTCGTCGTCGCCGGTGACGTCAGGGTTGCGCCAGTACTCGTAGAGTCCCGCCATGGCCATCACCTGACCGTCGGTGGGGTGGATGAAGTACGGCTGCTTACGCGTCTTGCCCGTCGTCTCGTCCTTCACCGGCTCCCATTCGTAGAACCCGTCGGCCGGCAGAAGACAGCGGCGCTTGGCGAACGCTCGTCGATAGGCGGGCTTGTCGTGCACGGTCTCCACCCGGGCGTTGATCATCCGGGAACCGACCTTCGAGTCCTTCGCCCACGACGGCACCAGACCCCAGCGCAGTGCCCGTAGTTCGCGGCGTACCTCGTCGGCATCCCGCTTGGAGCGTTCGAGGATCGCGTAGACCTCGTCGGTCGGCGCGACGTTCCAGCTCGGACTCAGCCTCTCGGCCGGGTTCCAATCGGTGACCTGGAAGAGCCGGGTCAGGTCTTCAGGGCTGCGTGTCGAGGTGTATCGGCCGCACATGAGGCCACTGTGCCACGACTACATCGTGGGGCGGCGCATCCCGGCATCATGCGCTGCCACGGGGCTCTTGCCTCGGTGCCCCTGGCCCGGAAAGCAGGAGAAGCTCTGTGCGGCCGACGGCGACGTTCAGTTCGGCAGACCGGGTCAGGGTGCCTCAGTGGGGGTTACGGATCGAAGGGCGGGCAGGTCTCGGTCCTCGCGGCCGGCCGGGACCGAGGTGGGCAGGTCGCGGTCCTCGCGGCCGGCCGTCGGCCGCCACTCGCGGCGGAGGAGGCCGAAGACCCAGGAGTCGGAGACGTCGCCGTTGACGACGCAGTCCTCTCGGAGGGTGCCCTCGCGGACGAAGCCGAGCTTCTCCAGGACCCGGGCGGAAGCCACGTTGCGGGTGTCGGTCTCGGCCTGGACGCGGTTGAGGTCCAGGGTGTCGAACGCCCATCGCAGGACGGCGTGCGCGGTCTCGGTGGCGTAGCCGTGGCCCCACGCGGCGGCGTCGAAGACGTAGCCCAGGGACGCGCTGCGGAAGTCCGGGTTCCAGCTGGTCAGGCCGCACCAGCCGATGAACGAGCCGTCGGAGACGCGGTCGACGGCCACCCGCGCTCCGGAGCCCTCCCCCTCGATCGTCCGGCAGGTCGCGATGAAGCGCTGGGCGCGTGCCGGTTCGGTCCACGGCGGGGAGTCCCAGTAACGCAGCACGTGGGCGTTGCTGTGCAGCGTGTAGAGCGGTGCCGTATCGGCGTCGGTGAACGGCCGCAGGCGCAGGCGTTCGGTGTACAGCTCGGGAGTGGGCAAGGTCATGCGGAGCATCATGCCGCTCCACGCTCACCCCGATCATCCGATTTTCCGGACGGTCGGCTCGATGTCGTGCCACCCGATCAGGCCGACGGCCTCGCCCTCCGGTCGAGCGATGGCTCAGATCGCGCTCAGCTCGGCCTGCCAACGCTCGTGCATCCACCGACCCGGCGAACCTGTGCGGTCGCAGCACTGGGTCCTGCCCGGAAGGGTCCTGCCCAGAAGGGTCCTGCCCGGACGGTCATGCGAGACGGAGAGGGAGGGAGAGCCGGAGAGGGAGGGAGAGCCGGAGACGGAGACGGATGCGTCCGTTGATCTGGTCGATCCGCTCCCGGATCGTGCGTCGGCCCTCTGGGGCGGGGCCGGCGGTTCATCAGGAGCGGGCGATCAGCTCGCCCACCGAGTGGAACAGCATGTAACCGCCGCCCCAGCACCCGGCGGTCGCGACGACGAGGAGGATCAGCATGAAGAAGATCTTGTCGCCAAGGCCTGGCTCCCAGTGCGTCGACGGGTTCCGTGGGTCGTAGGTGACGTCGATCCGTCCTTCCTCGCGCCCCTGCTTGGTCACGAAGTGCCTGCTGCCGTCCTCGGCGTTGAAGCCGTAGACGGTCTGCCAGTCCCCGTCGTCGTCCTGCGCATGGTGTGAGACCTCGGCCTCCACCGTGATGCCCCTGCGGTGGAGGACCCGCCATTCCCAGATCAGCGCCCCGACCCCGTACACACACATCAGTCCCAGCGCCAGCACCACCGGACCTGCCAGCCAGAGTCCCACGGCGTCCTCGGTGGGCATCCCCGCCTCACTGTCGGCCGGCGGCAGCAGGAGGAGCGCGACCGCCCCCGCGAGGTACACGGCGGCGAACGGCCCGAGCACGATCAAGGCCCTCGCCCGCTCGGACCAGAAGGACTCGGACCGCTCGACCTTCACCTCCGGTACGGGACGGGCAACCGCAGTACCGGGGCGGCGTTCCGGAAGCGCACGGCGCAGATTCTCCGCGAAGGCCCGCACGGTGGCGGAGTTGGGGCCGGTCACCCGGTGTTCTGGGGGCGTGGAAGGCCCGGTGGAGCCGGCCGGGGCGGTCAGCACGACCACCAGGTCCCTCTCGTTCGGCCCCGCCACCTCTACCCGTTCCACGACGGCCAGCGGTATGTGCCGGGTCTCGCGTCGGGAACGCAGAACGAGGGCTCCGTCCGCCAGGCGGGCGGTGGTGCCGCGTCTGCCCTTGAGTACCTGTGGCGAAGGCGTGTTCGGTGAGGTCACGGCGCCACCGTACGACACCCGGATGACCTGCCTCGCCGGTGCGTCGTCCCCCTTGTCCACGATCAGGCGAACTCCGGCCTCGGCGCGTCGACGGGATGCGGAGAGTCTTTCCAGCAACCGGGTCTACACCAAGGGTAGTTGCTCTACTTTGGATCTCCTCATCCAATCGACGGGGGAACACCACATGGCCAGGGACGAGACAGCGCGCCTGCGCACCGAGCGGCAGGCCACGCACGCAGCCGCTCTCGCCGCACAACATGGCGTGCGCAACAGGGTCGACAGGCCTTCGACGAAGCAGGGTTGCGCGTCGAAGAGCGTCCTGCCGTATCGCCGCTCCGTCAGCGGCCCCGCCTCGGGTGCCCGCTCGACGCCGATCGACCCTACGCCGATCGACCCTACGCCGATCGACCCGACGGGGAACGCCCTGGACACAGCGTTCGGCCACAGGCTGAGCCCCCGTGTGAAGGGCTGACCTCTTCGCGATGGAACAGCTGACGGAGCAGGACCCCACACACATCGGCCCCTACCGCCTGATAGCCCGTCTCGGCGAGGGCGGAATGGGCCTGGTCTACCTGGGCCGGTCCGATCTCGGCCGTACGGTCGCGGTGAAGGTCGTACAGGCAGACCACGCCCAGCATCCCGAGTTCCGCAAGCGGTTCGCTCGCGAGGTCGCCGCGGCCAGGCGGGTGGGCGGCAACTGGACGGCTGCCGTCCTGGACGCGGACACCGAGGCGGCCGTGCCCTGGGTGGCGACCCAGTACATACCCGGCCCCGACCTGACCACCGTGGTCGGCAAGGAGTTCGGTCCGCTGCCCGAGTACTCGGTGCACACCCTTGCCCATCGTCTCGCCCTCGCTCTGCAGACCGTTCACGAAGCGGGTCTGATCCACCGTGACCTGAAGCCCTCGAACGTTCTGGTGACCGTCGACGGCCCTCGGGTCATCGACTTCGGGATCGCCCGAGCGCTCGACAGCATCGGCGGGGACAGCCTGCTCACCCGCACCGGCATGCTGATCGGCTCCCCCGGCTTCATGTCTCCGGAGCAGGTCCGGGGGCACGAACTCACCCCGGCCAATGACATCTTCTGCCTGGGCGCGGTCCTCGTCTACGCCGCCACCGGACGCCTTCTCTTCGGTGCCACGGACACCGGGCTGAACGCGCACCTGTTCCGGATCGCCGAGGAGGAGCCGGACCTCACCGGCGTACCCGACTCACTCGTCGCTCTCGTGCGCGCTTGTCTGAACAAGGACCCGGCGCAGCGGCCCACGCCTGCCCAGGTGATCGAGCACACGGCTACGGACCGGGCCGAGGAGTGGCTGCCCGGGTCGGTACTGGCCCACCTGGGCCGTCGGGCAGCAGAGCTGCTGGACTTCACCCCGCAGGTGCGAGGCGAGCACGGGCAAGGCGCGCAGGTGCGAGGCGCGCAGCCGGACCCGCGGGCCCAGGCCGCCGCCTCAGCCGCACCGCCCCTGCCGACCTCGTATCCCCCGGCGGCCTCGATTCCCCTGCCCACCTCGTACCCCCTGCCGCCGGCCTCATCACCGGCTCCGTACACCCCGAACCCTTACGATCCGACCGCCCCGGCGAACTCCGGCCCCGTGGCGGGATTCGGACCACCGGCGGCCACGCTGCCCGGCCCCCGGCCCCCGGCCGCGCCCTCCGGTCAGGCGGACGGTGACGAAGGTCCCCACACCAGGCGCGGGTGGGGCCTTGCGATGGCCGTGGTCGCGCAACTGGTCGTAGTGCTCGACATGTCGACGGTCACGCCCCGGCTGCTGCTTGAGATCAGCTCCGACATGGGCCTCGACCATGCTTCCGAACAGTGGCTGTACGTCGGCTACGCCCTGGCCTTCGGCGCCCTGCTGCTCGTCGGCGGGCACCTCGCGGACCTCATCGGCCGCAAACCGACGCTGATCGTCGGCCTGACCGGTTTCGCGGTCAGCACCGCGGTCGGCGCGGTGTCCCCCGGGCCCGCCGCGCTGGTGTGGAGCCAGGTCCTCAAGGGCGTCTTCGCCGCCCTGATCACCCCGGCCTCCCTCGGCCTGGTCGCCACCCGGTTCTCCGAGCCGAGGGCACGCGGGAGGGCCGTCGGGCTCTACTCCGTGGTCGCCCTCGGCGGTTCCGCACTGACCATGTTCCTCGTGGTGCCGCTCACCTCTGTGGCCTCCTGGCGCATGTCCATGTACCTCACCGTCCTGCTGGCCCTCATCGCCCTCGTCGGCACCGCCACCCTGGTACGTGACCGGTCCGGCCTTCGCGATCGCGCCGGCTTCGACATGCTCGGTGCTCTGTTGAGCACCTTCGGCGTCGGTGCCCTCGTCTTCGGCTTCGCGAAGTCCGGCGCGTTCGGATGGGGGGCTCCCATCGCGTTCCTGCCCGTCGTGTGCGGCATCGTCCTGATCGCAGCCTTCGCCCGGCGGCAGTCGAAGGCCCGGAACGCGATCCTGCCGACCTACCCGGCCAGGACCCGCGACGGTGTCGGCGCCTCGGTCACCTTGTTCATGATCGGGCTCGCCCTGTCGACCGTGACCGCGCCCCTCGACGATTTCCTGAACGCCAACATCGGGACCGTACCCACGGTCGCGGCCTTCCTTCTGATGACCGCCTCGTTCCTCGTGGGTTCCCTGCTGATCGCCCCCAGGCTGCTGCCTCGTGTCGGGCCGCGCACCCTGCTGGTATCGGGTCTGCTCGTCGCGGCGGTCGGGCCGCTCGTCCAGCTGGCCATGGGCGGCTCCGTGTCCGGCACCTACCCCAACCTGCTCTGCCTCGGCCTCGGTGTCGGCACGGCCGGCACGGTGCTCTACTCGACCGTCATGGAGGGCATCGCCGCGCATGACTCCGGCGGACGGGCCGCTCTCGTCATGGTGAACCAGCACCTGGGCGTCGAGCTCGGATTCGCGGTGCTCGCCGGAGCTGCCGGACACCGAGCCGGACTCCTCTTTCTGGGCAACGACCCCCTGCTCCAGTACCTGGAGGTCGGTTCCCTGCTGGTGGGAGCGCTGGTCGGAGGACTGATGGTCAGGGCGAGGCCCTCGGAGAGCGACGCGGGCAACGCGCCGTCGCCGTACCCGGCGGACTGGTCCGCCCCCACGCAGACGGCATCGGACCGCAGCGGAGCGAGCGGTCTGCTGCTCGTGGTGAACGGCCGCGTCGAGCGCATACCGACGGAGTTTCGCGGGATGGAGCTGGTTCAGGAGATCAGCCGCCTGCTGCGGGCCGAGAACGTCACCATGACGAAGCTCGGCACGGACCTGACCCTCTGGCATGCCGTCGGCGCCGGGACGCCCAATCCGGTCGCGAGCCGTCTCATGGCCGAGCACGGCTTCGGGCCGGTCACCGGGGCTGCGATCGCAGCCGGGCCCGTGATCGGCCACATCCCGTTCCCCCTGGGCAGTCACGCGGCCGAGGGCCTCGCACTCCGGCTGGCACAGTAGCCGGCCGGTGACCAGTACCCTCCCACTCTTGGTCGTGGGGACGTCGGCGAGCCCGATCACGCTCGATGTGGGCGGTGCGGGCGACGTCCGCAGCGTGTCCACGGCCGTGGTCTCACACGGGCGCACCGTGGACGCCGTGAACACTGTGAACACTGTGCACAGGGCAGGAAAGCGATCAGGTGATCCGTGCGCCGCGCAGGGCTCGACGCTGTCGGCAGAGGCCCTGTCCGCTCAGCCGGCAGAGGCCTCGTCCGCCCAGCCGGCAGAGGCACGTCCGCTCAACTGGCGGCGTCCCCCGGCCGCCAGCTGGCAGAGCCCGGGCCGCTCAACCGGCAGAGGCCCGTCCGCTCAACCGGTGGCGTCCCCGGCCGCTCATCCGGCGGCGTCCCCTGCCGCTCATCCGGTGGCGTCCCCGGCCGCCAGCTGGCGCTCGGCGCTCTCCAGCAGCATGTCCAGCGCGACCGGGTACGCGCTGTGGGGCATGCGCTCGGCCAGCAGCCCGGCCGTGGCCGCGATGTTCGGGTACGTGTCAGCCGGCAGTCGGGCATACGTCGACTCCCACATCTCCTCGTCCGCCTCACGTGCCTTCGCCGTCAGCGCGAGGGCGCCCGCGTCGAGCGCCGCGAAGGCCAGGCACTGATCGATGTAGGCGTGATAGATCCGCACCGCGTCCGCATCCGCGAAACCCGCACCGCGAAGGCTCCCGAGGATCGCCTCGTCGGCGGCGATCTCCCGCGGCCGGCCGGTCACCCGGCTCGCGGTCAGCAGTGCGGCCTGCGGATGGGCGAGGTAGGCGCCGTGGATGCGCAGGCCCAGTGAGCGCAGATCCGCACGCCACTGCCCCGTCGCGGCCCAGCCGGCCAGCGCCCGGCCGATCAGCTCCTCACCGATGGCGCGTGTGAGCCCGTCCATGCCGTCGAAGTACCGGTAGAGGGTGCTGGGGTCCGCCCCCAGCGCGGCACCGAGCCGCCGGGCGGACAGGCCCGCACTCCCGTGCTCGCGCACCATCCGCAGCGCCGTCTCGACTATGAGCCGCTCGGACAGCACCGTCCCCTGCCGCGTGGGGCGCCGCCGCCTGCGGGCCCCCTCAGGGACCACTTCCTTCGCCATCGCCGCACTCTTCCGTGTCGCCGTCCGGGTCTGCCGCCTTATGCCAACATCATTGACCTTAACTCGGAGCACCGGGTTCCATCAGCCCCCTGAGGCACCCGCCTCACCGAGAAAGGACTCAGCCATGCGTGTTCTGCTTGTGGGCGCCGGCGGCGTCGGGAGTGCGATCACCAAGATCGCCGCCCGCCGCGGCTTCTTCGACCGCTTCGTCGTCGCCGACTACGACCTGGGCCGGGCCGAGGCCGCGGTCGCGGCCCTGGGCGGCGACGAGACACGGTTCAGCGCCTGCCGCGTCGACGCCTCCGACGAGGCGGCGGTCACCCGGCTGCTCACCGAGCGCGGGTGCGACGTCCTGATGAACGCCACCGATCCGCGCTTCGTGATGCCCCTGTTCAACGCCGCGCTGGCGGCGGGCAGCCACTATCTCGACATGGCCATGTCCCTCTCCCGACCGCATCCCGACGACCCGCACAGCGTCTGCGGGGTGAAGCTCGGCGACGAGCAGTTCGAGCGGGCCGCCGAGTGGGAGAAGTCGGGCCGCATCGCGCTGGTCGGCATGGGTGTCGAGCCCGGCCTGTCGGACGTCTTCGCCCGCTACGCGGCCGACGAGCTCTTCGACGACATCGAGGAGATCGGCATCCGCGACGGCGCCGACCTGTCCGTCGAGGGCTACGACTTCGCACCGTCCTTCAACATCTGGACGACGATCGAGGAATGCCTGAACCCTCCCGTGGTGTACGAGCAGGAGCGCGGGTGGTTCACCACCGCCCCGTTCAGCGAGCCGGAGGTCTTCGACTTCCCCGAGGGCATCGGCCCCGTCGAGTGCGTCAACGTCGAGCACGAGGAAGTCCTCCTGATCCCGCGCTGGGTCGATACCCGCCGGGTCACCTTCAAGTACGGCCTCGGCCAGGACTTCATCGACAAGCTCAAGACCCTGCACGCCCTGGGCCTGGACTCCACCGCTCCGGTCACCGTCCGCGGCCAGGACGGCGACCCCGCCCGCGTCTCGCCCCGCGACGTGGTCGCCGCCTGCCTGCCGGACCCGGCGGAACTCGGGGAGCGGATGACCGGAAAGACCTGCGCCGGGACCTGGGTCAAGGGCACGAAGGAGGGCCTGCCCCGCGAGGTGTACCTCTACCACGTGGTCGACAACCAGTGGTCCATGCGCGAGTACGGCTCCCAGGCCGTCGTCTGGCAGACCGCCGTCAACCCGGTGGTGGCCCTCGAACTGCTCGCCACCGGCGCCTGGTCCGGGCCCGGCGTCCTGGGCCCCGAGGCCCTCCCGCCACGCCCCTTCCTCGACCTGCTCACCGCGTACGGCTCCCCCTGGGCCCTCCGCGAGCAGGAGCCGACCCCCACGTCCGCCGACACCCCCGGCCGCGCCTGACGTCCCCCGGGCCGGTACCCCCGTACGCCGGAAAGCGAGTGGGTGCGCCCGCCACGCAGCGGTGAGCTGCTGTGGTCCCCCATTGCACCTGCGCCTGCACCTGCGCCTCCCCACCGCAGATCGGTCGACGACTCCCGGGGCAAGCCCGGCCCCGACAGGCGACGGCCGCTCCCCCGCGGAAGCCGCCTCCGGGACGCCGGGCGGTCCCCGCTCCCGGGGGGGGGCGGCTCGCGGGCGGGCGGCGGCGCGCGGGCGGGCGGGCACCGGCGGAACTGCACCGTAAACGGACACCTCCTCGGCGCGCGCCTCACCCCGTCTCGTACAACCGCCGCCCAGGCGACCACGGCGGCCGTGCCGCCCATCCGGAAGGCGGGCAGTTGAACCCGTCCGAGGACGTGGGAGACGTGGCAGACGTGGGAGACGTCAGAGACGCGGAAGACGTGTCGGAAAAGTTCAAGACCGACGTGGACGGGGTCCCTAGCGTGGGCGACATGAACGAGATCCACGCACACCTCGCCAGCAGCGCCGCCGAAGCCGCCCGGGTCACCCGTGGCATCAGCCCGGAGCAGCTCGCCGGCCCCTCAGGCTGCACCGACTGGACCGTCCGCGAGCTCGCCAACCACCTCGTCCTGTACACCGCACACGGCCTCGAGCACCGCGCCCTGCGCACCCAGCTCCCCGACGAGCTGGTCGCCCGCGACTTCACCAGCGACACCGACTGGCCCGAGCAGTACGCCGCCCAGCTCGACCGGGCACTCGCCGCCTGGGCGAAGCCCGAGGCGTGGGACGGTGACATCGACCTCGGCGGCGGCAACACCATGCCCGCCGACGAGATCGCCGCCATGCTCCTCGCCGAACTCGCCCTGCACGGCTGGGATCTGGCCCGCGCGACAGGCCAGGACTTCACGCTGCCGGAGGACACCGGCACGTACCTTCTCGACGTCGTCGAGCGCTACGCCGAGATGTACCGCGCGTACGAAGGCTTCGCTGCCCCGGCCCCGGTCGGCGCCGACGCCCCCGCCTTCACCCGCGCCCTCGCGACGAGCGGCCGCACGCCCTGAAGCCCGGTCCGCGTCGCGGAGTTCGACGGGTCGGCCATGTCCCGGAGTTCCTCGGAAACCGGACGCTTCGACAGATCGGCAGCCAGGGCCGGCGTCAGGGATGGGGGCGAGGCGGACCTGCATCACGAGCCTCGTGGTGAAAGCGGGATGCTGTGCGTGACGGCGACGCACTTCGCCCGTGGCGCGATGTTCGGCGTGCTCGCCCGGCTGGCGGCAGTCCTCGGGGCCTCGATCGTCCCCCAGGACGGTGAGGCACTGATCCTCCACGAGAGTGAGCGTCGTCTCCTTCCTGCAGAGCTTCAGGGAAACGCGGTTGTCATAGCTCCCACTGAGGACGCCTTGCAGGCGGCATTCCGCACGCACTGAGCGTTTCCGTCCCCCGATCCCGTCCTTCGGATCACGGGCGCGGCCATAGGCGGACGGTTGCTGCGGTAACGGTTCCGTGGAAGACGTAGGTTCGTTTGTCGTAACGAGTCGCGACGGCACGGGAGTTCTTGGGCCCGGTTGATAGTCCGTTCGACCTCGTTGCGACGCCGGTAGTGCTCACGGTCGAGGCGTGTTGGCCTACCACCCTGACTGCCTCGTCGTTGGCGGTTGGCTCGCTGGTCCTTCGGCTCCGGGATGGTGTGCTTGATGCGGCGTCTTCGCAGGTAGCTGCGATTACGGCGGGAGCTGTATGCCTTGTCGCCGCTTGCATGGTCGGGCCGGGTACGTGGCCGTCCACCCAACGGTCGTGGAACGCGGATCCGGTTCAGGACCTCGATCATCTGTGGGACATCACCCCACTGGCCCGGCGTGATCAACAGGGCCAGGGGGCGACAGCCGCCCTCGCCGGCGAGGTGGATCTTGCACGTCAGGCCAGGCCACGCCGGGACCGCCCGAAACTCTCATCGGGGCGGTGGTGCCGGGGCGTCGTTCCCTTTCGGGACCCGCGGCCTGGACTTACGGGCTCCGGCCGCGTGCTGGTGGGCACGGCAGGACGTCGAATCGACACCGACCATGCCCCAATCGCTGCGGCCCGCCAGACCGGCGTCAGCCTGGCCCCCTTGAAGCACCCGGCCCCACGTTCCGTCCGCCGACCAGCGGCGATGCCGTTCATAATCCAACAGTCACATGGTCCGCCGGACAGTGCCTAGGCCTTGAAAGGTTCGGCGGACGATCTCGCGGCCTGGTCGATCTTCGCCCAGTGGGCTGCACGGGCCTCTTCGTCGATCGGCTTGTCGAGTTCGGCGCGCAACCCGGTCCGGCCGTCGAGGCCCTCGCGCAGGATGTCGGCGTGCCCGGCATGCCGGACGGACTCGGCGAGGACATGGACCATGATGGCGAACAGATTCGTGTTGGAATGAGGCTCCGGCCACCACGGCACGTGGCCCGGGGCGTCGAGGGGCAGCTCGTTGATCGTCGCGTCCGAGTGTTCCCACGTGCGCCGGTAGAACCCGATGATCTGATCGCGGGTCTCGTCCTCGGTCGCCCAGAGATCGCTGCCGTCGGAGTCCTGCCAGCGGGGCAGCGGTTCCGGGGAAGGGCGGTCGAAGACCTCGCCGAAGTACCTCGCCTCAACGCTGGCGACGTGTTTGACCAGGCCGAGGAGGTTGGTCCCCGTCACTGTCAAAGGCCGACGGGCGTCGTATTCGGACAAGCCGTCGAGTTTCCAGAGCAGCGCCTTGCGGTCCCGCCGCAGTCTCCCGTGCAGGTTGCCTTTCGCGAATTCATCGATCATGCGGCATGAGCCTGCCATGGGCTGCTCGTGGTCTCAAGATCGCGCACGTGGTCCGCGACCGCAGGCAGGGCCGAGGCCTGGCCTCGGTCGCCGACCTGACCTGACCTCACCTCATCTGACCAGACCTGAGCAGACCTGGCCTGGCCCGGCCCGGCCTGGGTGCGAGCGAATGCGGCGCCCCGGCGGCACCCACTATCTGTGGCCGGCCCTGTGGCACAGCCTGTCCCACCGCCCGGACGTTCCACGTCACGTGCGGTGGGAACTGTTGATCGCCCTGCGTACGGGAGACCGTGTGCTGAGCCTGCTGGATGTGATTCCCAACGACTTCACTCCCCTGCCGAAAGTGACCTCACGCGAAGGGGGGATGCGGGTCCGGCGGCTCTTCGACCGCGCTCCCTCGGTCCGGGAACGGCTACTGCGAGAGGACGAAGTCCCGGGCCGGCTGTGACAGGCACCGCCGGCAGAAGAGCGTGCGCCCCCACGTATGCCGCAATCTCCGACCTCTACGGTCGCAACTCCCCTGCCCTCGCGAGGGCCTCTGCGACGACACCGGTCGGCGCGGCGCGCCCCGGACCGGCAGCGCCCGCTCCCGCGTAACGTGGCGGGCCCCGGGGGCGGTCCTGGACGGCCGGCGTACAGCCCGGGACGAGGGACGAGGAGTGACGGCCGGACATGGGGACGACGGACGACGAGCTGTGCGACGTGACGGTCGTCGGGGCCGGGGCCGCGGGGCTCGCCTGCGCCACGGACCTGTCCGCCGCCGGGTTGCGTGTGCGGCTGCTGGAAGCCGACGACACCGTGGGCGGGCGGATGCGTACGGACCGGATCGCGGGTTTCACCGTCGATCGAGGATTCCAGGTCTTCAACACGGCCTACCCGCAGGTCAAGCGCCGCCTCGACCTGCGGGCGCTGAGGCTGCGGCCGTTCACACCCGGCGTCCTCGTGCACACCGACGACGGGATGCGCCGATTCACCGACCCCAGTCGGCGCTTCCGTGAAAGCCGCGACCTCCTGCCCGGCCGGCTGGCCTCCGGCCGTGACCTGCTTGCCCTGGGCGCTCTGACGGCACGCGACGTCCTCGCACCGGCCGCCCGGCTGCGGGCGCGGCCCGACAGCACGACCCTCACAGCCCTGGCCGATGCCGGCGTGTCCCCCGACCTCGTGGAGACGTTCTTCCGGCCTTTCCTCTCCGGAGTCTTCCTCGAGGACGACCTGGAGACCTCGGCCCGCTTCTTCCACTTCGTGTGGCGGAGCATGCTGCGCGGCACGCTGTGCCTCCCCGCGGACGGCATCGGTGCGGTGCCCGCTCAGCTGGCCTCCCGGCTGCCCCCGGACGTGCTGCGGACCGACTCCCCCGTCGCCGCCCTCACTCCGCAGGGGGTGAGGCTGACCGACGGCGCCGAGGTCCGTTCCCCCACTGTCGTCGTCGCGACCGGGCAACGCGCCGCCGCCGAACTCCTTCCCGGCCTCGCCGTACCCCGTGGGCGGATCGTCACCACGCTCTACCACGCAACCGCGAATCCGCCCCTGCCCGAACCCGTTCTCGTCGTCGACTCACGGCGCCGGTTCCTGAACACCTGCGTCCTCACCGCCGTCCATCCTCGATACTCCCCAGACGGCCGGGCGCTGGTGTCCACCTCGGTCCTCGGTACGCCCGACGCCCAGGCCGTGGATGCCGTGGTCCGTGCCCTGGGCGAGGTGTACGACACGGATACGGGAGCGTGGGAGCTCGTCCACCGGGTCACCGTTCGTGACGCCCTGCCCGCGATGCCCGCACCCCACCCCCTGTCACAGACCACTCGCGTCGCGCCGGGCCGGTACGTATGCGGTGACCACCGAGCCACGGGTTCGCTCCAGGGCGCTCTCGCCTCAGGCACGCGGGCCGCCCGCGAGGTCCTGGCCGACGCGAGACGCGACACGGGAGGCAGCGCTGGACGCGCCACGGGAAGCGGCACGGGACACGGCACAGGACCCGACACGGGACCCGACACTGGACACGGCACGGGACGCTGACGTACAAGATTCTTCGGCTCGGCCAGAACGTGACAAAGGAGAGTGCATCCGTCTCTGGCCCGGTCGGGGAAGTGATGAGAGGCAGGCGTCCGGTACAGGCGCTCGCCCGGTCACGAGAGGGTGGAGGTCGGTACGGTGATCACGGTGGAACGGAGCTTCGTCGTCGGGCTGCCTCTGGACGAGCTCGTCGCGTACCTGGAGGACTTCAGCCGTACCGAGGAGTGGGACCCCGGGACCGTGAGCTGTGTGCGTCTGGACGCGGGGCCGGTACGGCCCGGGGCCCGGTGGCGCAACACCTCGCGCTTCCGTGGCCGCACCACCCACCTCGAGTACCGGCTCGTGGCGCGCGAGCCCTCGCGTCTGGTGTTCGTCGGGGAGAACAAGACCGTGACCGCAACGGACGATCTCGCATTCGAGGCCGCGTCCGCTTCGCTCACCCGGTTGAACTACCGGGCGTCGCTGCGGTTCAAGGGACTGGCGAAGCTCGCCACACCGTTCCTCAGGGCCGAGTTCGAGCGCCTGGGTGACGAAGTCGCCGCGCGCCTCCCGACCGCAGCCACACAACGGCGTCCGTGACGGAGTCCACCGCGTCTTCGGCTCAGCTCCTGCCAGTTCCGTTCAGCCCGGCTTCAGCGCCCGGTCGCCCGCCCGGTTCCCGGGGAGCTGTTTCGAGAAGGTGTTTCGAGGACGAGAAAGACCTCGTCCTCGAAACACCAGGCCCAGTCCTCGTCCGCCGCAAGGGAGAGGACGACGGGGTGGCCCGTCGACTCGTGATGGGCGTACGCGTGGCGGCCCGGCGAGCTGTCGCAGCACCCGACGTGCCCACACGTCGTGCACCAGCGCAGCCGCCGCCACGTTCCACCGGAGGCAAGGCACTCGACGCAGCCGTCGGCCGGCAGGTCCGGCACTGCAGGCACGGCCGCGGCATGCGCGCAGACACGTCCGTGCTCCGGGCGGCCGCCGTCATGCGCCACGGTCCAGACGGAGCGGCCTGCGCCGTGGTGCTCTTCCGGCCCTGCGTCACCGTCACGTCGGTTCATCGTCTGTCCCTTCCCCTTCACAAGGCCGGAAGGCAGCCAGGGCCAGGGCCCTGTTTTTATCGGGGTGAAGTAGAGCCACGACTCCGGCCCGTTCGGAAGCCGGTGGATCTCCGGCGAGATCGGGAGCCAGTTGGTGTGATGGTGTGGAACATGCCGCTTTCGGAGTAATCGAGCGGGGTTGCGCTGGTTGGCCGTCACGCTGTGCCTGTTGATCACGGTCCAGGTCAGGGAGACCGCTGGTGCACAGGTCACGTGAGTGGCTGTTCGAGAAGATCCGCCGGGTTCATCGCGAGCAGGGGCTGTCGGGGCGGGAGCTCGCCGTGCGGTTCAAGGTGTCGCGGAACACGGTGCGGAAGGCGTTGGAGTCGCCGGTGCCGCCGAAACGGAAGTCGCCGCCGCCGCGGCCGAGCGTGCTGGAGCCGGTGAAAGGCTTCATCGACGCGATGCTGCGCGAGGACCTGGAGGCGCCGGCGAAGCAGAAGCACACGATCCCGCGGATCATGGAGCGTCTCGCGGCGGAGCACGACTTCGAGATGGCCGGGCTGACGACGGTCTACGACTACGTGGCCAAGCGGCGGCCGCAAATCCGTGCGGAGGCTCTGGAGGGCCGCCGGCATCTGGAGGGCATGGTCCCGCAGGCGAAGAGGCCGGGCGAGGAGGCGGAGGTCGACTTCGCGGACTTCTGGCTGGACCTGGCCGGGCAGCGGCGCAAGTGCGTGCTGTTCACGCTGCGACTGTCGTATTCGGGCAAGGCGGTGCACCGGGTCTATGCGACCGCGTCCCAGGAAGCCTTTCTGGAAGGGCATGTGGAGGCGTTCGCGGTGCTGGGAGGGGTGCCGTCGGTCCACATCCGGTACGACAACCTCAAGCCCGCGGTCAAGCAGGTGCTGTTCGGCCGCTCGCGTCTGGAGTCGGCCAGGTGGGCGTCGTTCAAGTCCTGGTATCAGTTCTCCGCGTTCTACTGCGCTCCTGGCCAGGACGGCGCCCATGAGAAGGGCGGGGTGGAGCACGAGGGCGGCCGGTTCCGCCGCAAGCACCTGGTCCCGCCGCCTCAGGTGGAGTCGCTGGCGGAGCTGAACGAGCGGCTGGCCGCGATCGATGTCGCGGAGGACGCCCGGCACGTCCACGGCCGCCCGACATCGATCGGGTTCGACTTCGAGGCCGAGCGGGAGAAGCTGCGGCCGCTGCCGGCGGACGGCTACGACTGCGGGATCGACCTGACGCCGACGGTCGCGCGGAACTCCCGGATCACGGTGAGGCAGTGCTACTACTCGGTGCCGGCGAAGTTCATCGGCACGAAGGTCCGGGTCAAGCTGCGGGCGAACGAGCTGTGGGTATTCGACGGACACCGGGTCGTCGCCCGCCACCCCAGGCTGACCAGGCGTTACACCTACCACGACATCCTGGATCACTACCTGGAGATCCTGCTGGTCAAGCCCGGCGCGTTCGCCGGGGCCTCGGCGCTCGCCCAGGCCCGCGCGGAGGGCGGCTTCAGCAAGGTCCACGAGGCGTTCTGGGCAGCGGCGAAGAAGAAGGCCGGCGACCGCGAGGGCACCCGGATGCTGATCGAGGTGCTGCTTTTGCACCGTCAGCTGCCCGGCGAGGCGCTGGTGGCGGCGATGGAGACTTGTCTGCGGATCGGGTCGGTCTCCACCGACCTGGTCGCGATCGAGGCCCGCAAGGCGATGGAGGGCACCGACGCGGACGACGCCGAGCTCCTGGCCGGCCCCGGTGAGACGGCCGCGGACAGCGCGACGGTGTCGCCCGGTCAGGGCGGGGCACAGGTGATCTCCCTGCACGCGCGCCGGCTGCCGCCCGACCCACGCCAGGCACTGCCCGACATGAGCAAGTACGACCGGCTGCTGAGCCCGCTTCCCAGCCGCACCAGCCAGACCCAGAAAGGCCACGGCGCATGAGCCCGACCGTCACCGTCACCGACCAGGACGAGGAGCCGGAGACCGACAAGGTCCCTGCGCGCAGGATGTCGCTGCCCGGCGACCCTGAGGACATGCTCATCGACGAGGCATGCCGCGAGCTTCGCCTGCCGGCGTTCCGCGAGCGGTTCATCGACCTGGCCACCACCGCCCGGCGCGAGCAGGCCACCTACAAGCAGTTCCTGCTCGACCTGCTGCAGGTCGAGCTCGCCGACCGGGATCTTCGCCGTCAGCAGCGACTGCTGCGACTGGCTCGTTTCCCCAGGCCCAAGCGGCTGGAGGACTTCGACTTCGCGAAGAACCCGAACGTCACCCCTGAGGTCGTCGCGGACCTCAAGTCCCCCACCTGGGTCCGTGAGGGCCGCCCGCTGGTGCTGATCGGCGACTCCGGCACAGGCAAGTCCCACCTGCTGATCGGGATCGGCACCGCGATCGCCGAGGCCGGCCTGTCGGTCCGCTACACCACCACCAGCGCGCTGGTGAACGAGCTCGCCGAAGCCGACGCGGCCCGCCGCCTGTCCTCGGTCATCGCCCGCTACAGCAAGATCGATCTCCTCTGCCTGGACGAGTTCGGCTACCTCAACCTGGACCGCAAGGGCGCGAAGCTGCTCTTCCAGATCTTCACCGAGCGCGAGGAGCGCAAGGCCACCGCGGTCGCCACGAACTCGCCCTTCACGGAGTGGGACAAGACCTTCGGCGACGCCCGCCTCTGCGCGGCCATCGCCGACCGGATCACCTTCCGCTGCACACTGATCCAGACCGGCACCGAGTCCTACCGTCTCCAGGCAACCCAGGAATCTCTCTTCCCCCACCAGGACTGACGGGACCCCGGACCCCTACTCCCTCACTGTTTCGAAGACTCGTTAGTCTTCGGCCAGGGTTTTCCTAGCGGAGAGGGAGGAAGTCTCGATGGGGATGTCGGTGACCAAATGGCGTCTGACTGAGGACGAATTCATTCACGGGATAGATTTCCTGGAGAGCCGCTTTGAGGCAGCTCAGGATGAGGAGGACTGGGGAGAAGAGACTGATTTCAGTAACTTTTGCGAGATCGGGGAGTTGTGGGATCTCGTGAACGTCACGATCTCCGGGGTCCCCATTCCCACCCAAGGAGTGGGGAGCTTGGTGGTCCTGGGGGGTGACATGCTCGGAGAGGTCGGCGATCCGGGTGGGCTGATCACAGTGCTGACACGGCAGGAAGTTACCGAGGTCGCACATTTCCTCCGCGGCCTGTCTATCGACTCGATCGTCACGACGTGTGAGCAGCTCTCAGACCTGCCCGACTTTGTGATCAGCGAGGTCCGGCAGAAGCTGAGGGATCTCCAGCACTTCTACGCGTTGGCTACTCAAGAGGGGCACCTCATGGTCACGCGCGTATATGGGCCGTAGCGACTGGTTCACTGGATCCGTTCGCCCGTACCCCACTGAGAAATTCTCGGAGTACGTCGACACCACGACGAGGGCGAGGCCCTGGCCGCGACTTGTCAGGGAGGCGACCCGGGCCCGCACCGACAAGCTACCGACAGTCCCTCGCCAGCTCCCTTGGACACTCCGCCCGACCCGGCCGGTCACCCGATCAGTGGCTCCGAATCTCGCCGGAGAACACCGCCGACGGTCGAGTGCATCACCGCCACGAACGGCCTACACCTGGCTCCCATTCACACCGGAGCAGTGGCTCTCATACAACCCGATGAAATCAGCCAGGGCCCGGGCCCTGGCCCTGGCAAGGCCCGGGCGACGGCCTGGGCAACCAACCGGGAAGGCCGACACGTCGCTGTGGGGAATCCCTGTTGGCATGCGGCTGCGAGCGTGACCGGTCACAGGTCCATTCTCACGCACCTGAGCGACATCGTCAGGCCGCGTCGGCAGCGTAGACCCGGGCCCGACGACAATGCCGGGAAAACACCGCCTAGCCGTGCGTGCCGGCCGCCAGCCTGTCGAACCACCGCACGATCTGCGGCCCCGCCAGTTTGAAGGAGCCGTTGTGGTCGGCCTTCCCGTGGTCGATCACGGGCGCCCTCACGCCGTTGCGAGCCAGGTCGGCCGCGCAGTTGACGGAGTTGGCGATCGCCACGTCCGTGTCGCCCGCCGCGGTGTGCAGCCGCACCGGGACGTCGGGCTTCCAGTCGCAGGTGCCGTCCTGTGCCTTGAGCGCGGCCAGCAGACCGCCGGTCGGGTGGCCCAGCCGCTCGTAGAAGTCGTCGGTCAGTAGTTCCTTCACCGAGCCGGGGAGCTTCGTGAGGATGTCCTCCTCGGTGTGCCGGGTGTCGAAGAGCTGCTCCACGTGTCCCGCGTACGGCTGCCGGAAGGCCTCGGCCGGGTCGGCGTAGACGGAGTGGAGCCGGTTCTGCGCGGTGAGGAAGTACGCCATGTAGAAGACGCCGCTGATGTCGTTGATCCGGCCGTCCAGCAGGGCGGGGACCTCGGCGCCCCGGAGGTCGTACGGTCCCGCGACGGGCGCGAGGGCCCTCAGCCTGAAGTGCCGGTCCGTGCCACGCGCCAGTTCGCGGCCGAGCGCCATGGCGACCTGGCCGCCCTGCGAGAACCCGGTGCCGTACACGTCCCCGGTGAGCGGTCTGCCGAGCCGGGCCGCGGCGGTCCGGGAGGCCCTCAGCATGTCGAGCGAGGCAGAGACGGAGGAGGCGGTGTCCATGTACGGGTGGAGGCCGGGGCCCTTGCCGAGCCCGAGATAGTCCGGGGCGGCGACGGCACGGCCCGCGGCGGCGTGCAGGTAGGGCGCGTAGAGACCGAAGTCCTGGGCGACGGACGGCGCGTAGTCGCGGTGGACCATCGTGCCGTGCGTGTCCGCCACCAGGTCGAGCCGCCGCTCGCCGCCCTTCGGGAGCACGAGCAGGCCGGTGGCGGTCGTCGGCGCCCCCTGCGGCGTCAGCGTCCGGTAGGTGAGCCGGTAGCCCCGTACGCCGTGGCGCACGGTCGACGCGTCGATGCCGGCGCTCTTGAGGAACGCGGCCACCTGGGTCCTGCTCAGGTCGCCTACGGGGGTGACACCGAGGAGAGTTCCGCGTCCGATGGCCTGCTGAGCCGGGACCAGGGCCGGGGCTGGGGACAAGGCCGGGGCCAGGGCCGGGGCCTGGACCGGGACCGGGACCGGGACCGGTGCGGGACGGAGTTCGGACGCGGCGAACGCCGGGGCGGCGGCCAAGACGGCGACGACGGCGGCAGTCGCGGCGGCGAGGGACTGGCGTACCCTCCGGCGCCGCACGGACCGACCCGATCGGGTGCGTGCGGTGGCGTGGGACATGGGCTGACGCGTGGGGCGGGGCGTCGTACGGGCCGTGCGAGGTGCCGTGCCCGGTGCCATGTCGGACGTCGGGTCTGGCGTCGTGGCGGGCGTCGTGCCGGACGTCGCGTCGGACGGCGTGCCGGATCTCGTCTGAGTCATGACCACGACGCTACGGAGCCGGTGATCGCCGGAACATCCCACGGCCCCCCGGCAAGGGGGGTGGCCAGCCCCACCCCGGAACCGGGGAATCCCCCTGAACGCCGGCAGGTGCAGCCTGCCATGACGGGCAGTCAGAGCCGCCGCCCGCAGGGGTACACACAGGGATTCGCGCGCTCTGTTGCGGCCGACGTGGGAGACGGGGTCACCACGGCGGCACGCGCGAAGCGGCGCCCTCAGCCGGCGTGGCTCCGGCTCAAGGTGTTCGCCCCGTCCGACGAGCAGCGCCTGGAGATCAGGCTGGGCAGCGGCCGACCGACCGTTCCCCAGGAGGGCTCCGGCCCCCTCGCCCGTTGATCGGGCCGCCCCGGGGGCCAGGCAGCACGTCCGGTCACGCCGGCCTCCGAGGCGTCGGCTTCGGTCATTCCCGGAGGCCGGACCTCGGGGAGGCGTGGGGGTGGCTGACAACGACCTTGCCGAAGGGACCGCCGGTCGCGTAGTGACGGTAGGCGTCCACGGCCGCGTCGAAGGGAAAGACACGGTCGATCACGGGCCGCAGTCCGTGCTTCTCGATAAAGGCGTTCATGGCGGTGAACTGAGCGCGACTGCCGACGGCGATCGGCCGGACGGTGGCACCGGAGGCGAACAGGGCACCGGTGTCGAGGGGCACGGCCGCGTTGCCGGCGAAGCCGACGCACACGATCGTGCCCGCCAGGGCGATCGCGCGGATCGACTCGTGGAGCAGTCCCGCGACGTCGACGATGCGGTCGGCGCCCCGTCCGCCGGTGAGGGTCCGGACCTCGGTGGCCCAGTCGGGGGTGGCCGCGTAGTCGACGACCTCGTCGGCTCCGAGCTCGCGCAGCCGTGCGGCCTTGGCGGGACTGCTGGTCGTGGCGATCACGTGCGCGCCGAGGGCCTTGGCGAACTGGAGCGCGAAGAGGGATACCCCGCCGGAACCCTGCACGACGACGGTGTCTCCGCGCCCGAGGCCCGCTCCGTCGCCGGTGAGCGCGTTCCACGCCGTGACCGCCACACACGGCAGGGTCGCCGCTTCCTCGTACGACAGGTGCACGGGGACGGCCACCAGCGAGTCCGTGTCGAGCAGCGCGAGCTCGGTGAGCAGCCCGTCCAGCGAGCCGCCGCGCTGCGCGAGGTGCTCGACGGCGAACGGACCGTCCTGCCAGGAGGGGAAGAGCGTGGCGGCCACGCGGTCACCGACGCGCACGGCGCCGGCGTCGCCCGGGCCGAGCGCGACGACCTCGCCGGCCCCGTCCGAGACGGGGACGACGTCGGGCTTGACCGGCAGCACGTAGGTCCCGTCGAGCACCATGAGTTCGCGGAAGCTCAGGGACGTCGCCCGCACTGCCACCAGGGCCTGGCCGGGACCGGGCACGGGCATGTCGTGCTCGCGTACGGCAAGGCCCGACAGCCCGGCACCACTGTGCGACAGGTGGTAACTCAGCATCTGGGGAGTGTCCTTCTCATGAGGTGGTGGGCGGTACGCGGGCCATCGGAGGTGCGGGGGCTGGTCCTGGTGCTGGTCCTGGTGCTGGTACGCCGGAGACAGGGCCGGGGCCGAGGGCGTGGGCGAGACCGGGGTCAGGGCCGCTGCCGAGGTCAGGGCCGTGGCCGAGGCTGGCGGGGGCGGGGCCGAGGGCGGGCAGGAGGGACGGGGCCAGCAGGAAGGATAGAGTCGAGCAGGGGGCGGACAAGGTCGGCCAGGAGAGGGACAAGGTCTGCTCAAGCGGTTCCGCGCCGCTTCACGCGTCGTCGCACTCGGAGGCCAGCGGAACCTCGCCGACGGTCTTGCTGAAGCCGAGTGCCTCCGCGATCCAGCCGTCCGTCACGCGCATGACGTTGACGCCGTGCACCCACTGGTCGGGTCCGTCCCCGAAGCGATACGTCCACACGATCGTCGCGCGGTCGCCCGCCACGATCACCTCTTGCGGGGTGAACTGCGTGGCGAGGTCGTCGACGAGGGCCGTCCACCACTCCGTACAGGCTTCGCGTCCGACGACCCGCTCCCCGCGCGGCGCGGGCTGGACGCTCTCCATGACGCAGTCCTCGGCGACCAGATCGGCCAGGAGGGCCGCGTCCCGGTCGGTGAACGCGCGGTTGAAACGGTCGATGACCTCGGCGGTGCTGCGCTCGGACATGACGCCTCCTTGGAGTAGATAGACCAATCGGTCTATCGCTTGTGGATATAGATAGACCGATTGATCTACTGCGTCAAGTGCTGGCAGAATCACGCCATGACTGCTTCCGCCAAGCCCGGCCCGCGCGAACGCCTGGTGGTCGCCGCCCAGGAGTTGACCTACACGCACGGCGTCGGCGTCGGCGTGGACAGCCTGCTCAAGGCAGCCGGCGTCGCACGCCGTTCCCTGTACGAACACTTCGGCGGCAAGGACGGCCTGATCGCCGAGGTGCTGCGCCGCAGCACCTCCGAGGACCTGGCGGAGTACCGCGCCACCATGGACGCCGTGGGCGATGACCCGCGGGCCAGGCTCCTCGCGGTCGTCGACCAGCTCGGCCGCATCGCGGCGGGTCCGGACTTCCACGGCTGCCGCTACCTCGCCGCCGACCTCGCGCTCACCGACCGGGAGCATCCCGGCCACGAGGTCACGCGGGCCTACCGGCGCACCCTCAACGGGCTGTTCACGGACGAGTTCGCCGCCCTCGGACACACGCACCCGAAATTCGCCGCCGACCAACTGCTCATCCTCGTCGACGGCCTTCTCGCCACCGGCGCCGCCCGCGCCGAGGACCGGCCGCCCGCCGCCGCGGCCCGCGAACTCGCCGAACACATCATCGACGCCGGACTCCCCCAGCCGTTGTAACGGCAGGCGCCCCACATCAGGCGCCGGGAGGACGAAACGGAAGCCCCGACACCAAGGCGATCTTGCCGAGGCGCACACGGTCGGCCCTCGGGGATGCGTGACGGCAAGACCGGCGCTCAGCGGATGACGAGAGCCGGCCTCGCCGCCTGGCATCATCCGGGCATCCGGGTATCCGGGCATCTGGGCATCCGGGCATCCGGGCATGTGATTCTTCCCGACTTGCCTGTTCACATGGCGATGGTCTTCGCTGGCGCGAGCAGGCGCGAAGAGCACCGCCCGCTGCGTTCGGTCAGACACCGCGTGGAGACAGCACTTATGGCAGGCACGAGATCATGTCCGGTTCTCGGGACGGAGGGGCTTCCCGGCCTCTCCGACACACGGTTCGTACGCGATCCGCATCCCGCCCTGGCTGCCCTGCGGCGTAACGCGCCCGTCCACTTCGACGCCGGAACCGGATTGTGGCTGGTCAGCCGGTACGCCGATGTACGCCAGGTCCTGCTGGATCCGGCTGCCTACCTGCCGGACAACGCCCAGCACGCCGTCTCCCCGCTCTCCATGCCCACACTGCGCGGGCTCGCCCGGGCCCGGTTCGCGCTACCGCCCGCACTCGCCAACAACAGTGGCTCCACCCACGCCGAGCTTCGCCGGCTCGTCACTCGATTCTTCAACGCCGACCGCGTCAGCGCGGCGGTGCCGCTGATCGAGGAGACAGCGCGGGAGATGATGGCCGACCTCAGCGATCGCTACGCTTCCGGCCACCCCACTGACATCGCCGCCGAGTACGCACAGCTCCTGCCGTGCCGGGTGATGATGCGGCTGCTCGGCGTCGACGGCATATCCGACACCACGCTCACGACGTGGAGTGACGCCGCCCTGGAACTGTTCTACGGCTGGCCGTCGGCCGAGCGGCAGACCCGGCTCGGGGAGCTGGTCGGGGACTTCTACCGGTGGCTGGCGGCCCAGGTGGCCCGGGACGCACCTGCGGACGGCCTGATCGGCTCCCTCCGTGGCCACAGACTGTCCAGCGGTGAGCCGCTCGATGCCTCGACCGCCGTTGCCGTGTGCTTCTTCGTCTTCATCGCCGGACAATCGACCACCGGCCAGCTGATCTCCACGGCGCTGCTCCGCGCGTTGGCCGAACCCGAGGCGTGGGCGCGGGCCGCCACCGAGGACGGCTTCGCCGAGGCCTGGGTGGAGGAGATCCTCCGCCGTGAACCCCCGGTCACGACCTGGCGCAGGGTCACGGCACACGAGGTGGAACTGTCCGGGACGAAGCTGCCCGCCGGGTCGCAGCTCCTGCTCATGCTGATGGGGACGGGCTCGGATCCGGAGGTGTTCGAAGAGCCCGAGGTGATGCGCCCGTATCGGGACAACATCCGCCATCACCTCTCCTTCGGAGTGGGCCGACACCGCTGCCCGGGAGCGTCTCTGGCCCGCACCGAGGCGGCGGTGGCACTCCGCACGGCCGCACGACTGCTGCCCGATGCGGTACTCGCCGAGGAGGGAGACCCGCCCATGCTGGGGTTGCTGTCCTTCCGCGCCCCTCTGAGCGTGGTCGTGCGCCGCAGCTGATCCCCCACATGCCCGCGACCGGTGTTCGACGCCGGAACGCCTGGCTCGCGACGCGGAGCCTCCCCGGGCGGCGTGTGGGTCAAGGCGCTGTCTCAGGATGAGGGTGCGGGACGGGGACGGGGACGGGTCACCAGTTCAGAAGATCTGCTCGCACGCGTCCCAGCCCGTGCCGATGACCGTCTGTCTGTCCTCTGGAACGGGCTCCAGTGGCCGCCGAATCACGGGGGCTACGCACTCGCGACGGTGAGCGTGCCAGTCCGGGCGACGGCGGGGCCGATGCCGCTGCTGGGCTTCACGGTGATGCGTCGCCATCTCGGCAGGACGGGCCGACCGGGTGTCGGCCACGAGGGTGGCGGCCGGGGTGCCGTCGGGCCGGGGCCACCTGGTGGAGGCCCTCAACAGTGCTCGATCGTGCCGCCCTGCACGAGACGTCCTGGGACATCGCACCGGCAGAAGTCCGGCGCCACTGGTAGGGCGCCCGACCCCCAGAACAGCCTGACCAGCCGCTTTCGGGTTCGGCCGCCATACGCGTCAACGGGACAATGAGTGGCTCTCGACATGGCTTACTGATCGTTTCAGAATGACTCCGGCCGAGAGCAGCACTCCCGTTGGCACTTGGGCAGCTGAGTTGGCACCTTGACCCATGGCCCAGTACCTACGGGCTGAGCAACAGTAGCAATCCGGACCGGTCGGACGTAGGAGTGGGTGGATGGGCACGGATGCGGAGCGGGAGTGCTGGGAGCTGCGGTCGGGAGCCGGCGTGGGTCCGTTGCAGTTCGGGATGTCTCCAGCCGAGGTCGCCCAAGCACTCTTGGTCCCTGGACCACAGGAGCTGGTTGGCGGCCGTATGCGCAGGAGGACTTCCCGGATGGGGTCAAAGCGTTCTACGACGCGGGCAAGCTCGCCTGCGTTGCGCTGGATGCCGTCACCGGTCCGCAGGTCTTCCTGTCTGGCTTCCCGCTGGCGGGAAGCGATCCGGAGCAAGGCCAGCAGTTCCTGCTGGACCACGCCGCGGAGCATGGGAACTGGGTGCGCTACACGCCTGATGACTCGCTGTCCCTGACTGACCTCGGGGTTCTTCTGCGCTCGCAACAGGTCGGGGCAGCGAGCCTGACGCGTCCGCTCTTCGTGAAGGAGGAGTGGTTGGAGTCGCAGCACTTCCGAGACCACCTTCCATTGGAGGGCGCCTCAGGCTGAGCGCTCGATCCGGCGAACGACGCCAGACCCTGCGCTCAAATCATGCTGAGATGCCGTGGCCTTGCATTCGACGATCTTGGTCAGCAAGGTGTCCGAGTGCGTGCTGATCTTGTTCCGGAAGACCTGTGGGAGCGGGTGGCCCCGTTGCTGCCACCCACTCCCGAACGACGCCACCGGCATCCCGGGCGGTTGCGTGCTCCTGACCGAACGACACTCGCTTGGGTCCTGTTTGTGCTGCGGACCGGTGTCGCCTGGCGGGACGTCCCGGCGGAGACCGTGGGCTGTTCCGGCGTGACGGCCTGGCGCCGACTTCGGGACTGGACGGAGGCCGGCGTCTGGCCACGCCTGCACGCCGCCCTGCTGACCGAGCTTCGCCGCGCCGACCTGCTGGACCTTGATGACTGCGCCGTGGACGGGTCGCAGGTCCGGGCCCTCAAAGGGGGACCACGTTGGCCCCTCGCCGGTCGACCGTGCCCGTCCCGGCTCGAAGCACCACCTGATCGTCGACCGCCACGGAACCCCGCTCGCCGTGACGCTCACCGGCGGCAACCTGCACGACGTCACCCAGCTCCTGCCCCTGCTCAACGCGATCCCGCCGATTCGGGGAGCTCGGGGACGTCCCCCGCCGCAAACCCCGGCGTCTGTACGCCGACCGGGGCTACGACTTCGACAAGCACCGCCGCCTGCTGTGGAAACGCGGCATCAAACCCACGATCGCCCGACGGGGCGTCGCCCACGGCTCCGGACTGGGCAAGGTCCGCTGGGTCGTCGAGCGAACCTTCGCCTGGCTGCACCAGTTCAAACAGCTCCGCACCCGCTACGAACGACCCGGCGATCTCCACCAGGGACTGCTCGAACTGGCCTGCAGCCTCATATGCCTCCGCCGCCTTTGGACCTCATTCTGAAACGATCAGTTAGACGGTGTCTCACGTGGCAATCGCGTCCCCTGCGGTGCGGATGCACTGAGAGCGGGGAGCGCCGTCAGGACGGCCAGCTGAGCGGGCCGTCCACGACGGTCGGGAGGGACGTAGGCATCTCGTCGGTGACCCAGGCGAACTCCAGTGCCGCGAGCGTGGCTCCCCGGTCCGTCCATACGAGGATCATGCCGACGGCGGACCCGGACGCGTCGCACACGGGCGCGTCCACGGGCACGAGCTCAGTCGGCAGTGCCGCACGCTCGCACGGTTCGCGGACCTGCAGATCGACGCTCACGGAGTCGGGCCCCCAGACAGCGGTCACCTCGGTGCGGTCCAGTTGACTCCGCAGTTGCGACGCGCCGTCGAACTCCGCCGACAGGATGTGTTCAAGCACTGCGCGCTCGTCGGCGTTCAACGATCGTGGCTTGGTGGAAAGTGGAGCCATGTGCCCATTCTGAGGTGGCGGGCAATCAGCCCAACGCCTACACCGACCGTCGCCGAGGCCACCCAGCAGCGGCATCATGGTCATTCATGAGTTCGGAGCCAGCCGCTTACTGGACTGGCGCTCCGTAATCGTCGACGCGGCCTCGATGCGCGCGAAAGGGGGGCCGCTGGCCCTCGGGATCCCGGCTGTCCGCTCAAGCCGCGGCTCCCGTCGGCGACACCCCGAAGAGATCCGGGCCGACAAGGCGTACCACTCGGCCGGCAACCTGGCGTGGCTACGCGAACGCAGCATCACTCCACGGATCGCCCGGCCGGGCATGGAGTCCTCCGAACGCCTCGGAAGGCACCGGTAGAAGATCGAGAGAGCGATCTCCTGGCTCCTCGGTTGCCGCCGCCTGACCGTCCGCCATGAACGAAAGGGCGGTCGTCACTTCCTCGGCTTCCTCGGCTTCCTCAGCCTTGCCGCAGCCATGACCTGCTACAAGAAGCTGGCCGAGATCACCACGTGAGACACGTTCCTAGCGAAGGGTCAGCGCGTTTGTGCCGCAGTGGATGCGCACTCCTCACCTGGTGCCCGGAGCACTCCGCCGCACGTCGCGACGATCGCGGCCAGGGCTCCGTCGGAGTAGATCCGGCATCCACTGCGGCAGTTGCAAACGCGGTTCCGCCATCATGCATCCGCCTGGTGCGGTTCTGCGGCGCGGACTCGAGGAGAGCGGACTGTCATTGCCCGGCGCCCGTATGCCTACCTGTGTCGTGCCCCAGATCCTCCGTCACGGGCAGGCACTCGGCGAGCAGGTCGACGACGTCGCGCCAGGCTCGCTGCGCGTGCCGCGGGTGGAAGCCGACGCCGGGGACCGTAGGGTGGCCGACCGGCGGGTGGTGGAAGGCGTGCAAGGCACCGCCGTAGACCGTGAGGCGCCAGTCGACGCCCGCAGCCTGCATCTCAGTGGTAAACGCGTTCCGTTGCGCGGGCGACATGATCGGGTCCTCCGACCCGACCCCGGCCCACACCGGGCAGCGAATGCGCGCCGTCTCGCCCGGTCGCCCAGTGGTCAGTGCGTTGAGGGTCCCGATCGCACGCAGGCTGACGCCGCCGCGCCCGAGTTCCAGCCCGATGGCGCCCCCGGTGCCGTAGCCGACGGCGGCGATCCGGTCGGGGTCGGTCCGCGGTTCGGTGCGCAACACGTCGAGCGCCGCGTGGCCGATGCCCCGCATCCGGTCGGGATCAGCGAGCAGCGGCAGGCAACGGGCCAACATCTCCTCGGGGTCGCCTAAGTAGCGCCCGCCGTGAAGGTCGAAGGCCAGTGCCACATATCCCAGTTCGGCGAGCGCATCGGCCCGGCGGCGCTCGACGTCACTGAGCCCCGTGCCCTCTGGCCCGAGCAGCACCGCGGGCCGGCGGTCAACACCGGCGGGGAGCGCGAGGTGCCCGATCATCGTCAAACCGTCGGCCGGATACTCGACCGTACGCGTCGTAATCGTCTTAGTCGTCGTAGTCGTCGTCATGAGACTGGACTGTAGTGACCGTCGAGCCCCGTCCGGCCGGTGTTCCGCCGCTGGCAGAACAGTGCGGAGATCCCTCTGGAAAATGGCGAGGGCTCACCAGAACCGTCACGAAGCTCAACATCGCCACCGACGACACCGAGCCGAATGGGCGACGGCCGGCGGGCGCCCAGGGCTTCAATACCAACCCGTTTCCCCTTCAGCACGCATGTCGATCGCACCCTCTTTCGGTCACCTCGTCGACCAGATGAAGGTGTCCGGAGAGCGGAGGGATGCGAGGTAGAGCGTCGCGGTCTTGTCATATCGGGTGGCCAGACCCCGCCATTACTTGATCTTGTCGATGCAGCGCTCGACCGTGTTGCACTGCTTGTACGCATCTTCCACAGACGGTCACGGGTGCCCTTCCACGAACCGAAGCGCTCGGGCAGGTCCATCCACGCCATACCGGTGCGGTACTTGAACGCATTCACATCGATCCCCTTCCGGTGCCCAGCCAAGCCACCACACGCTCCCCGTGCGCGACGGCGCCCACGACGGTCGCCTCCAGGGTAACGATCGACCGCGTCCTCGTTCGTCATCACCCACGTCGGCGGGCCCGCCGCACGCCCTCGTGCCGCTCGCGCCGTGCGCGATCACGGCCACAGGGCGTCGAAGGCATCGGCGGCGACGAGTCGGCGCGGCCGTCGTCGGTGAACCCGGTGTACGGCCGCGGGGACGTACCGGCAGTCGCGACGTCACACTGAGTCGTGGACTGCTCCAGGCTGGGTGAGTTCGTTTCCGAGCGTCGCATGCCGCTTGTGTGCGTAGCCGAGGGCCGACGTCGCCGTACCGACGCCGGTACGGCGACCGGGAGGAGGACACACAACACCAGGACGCACAATAGTTCGACGGCTTCGGCCGGCTGGTCAGAACGAGATTCGAAGGAGGCCAAGGTGGCATTCGATGTGGAGCAAGCGGTCCTGGAGATTCCCAAGGTTGAGGCGTTTCCCGGCCTCACGCGCGCGTGGCGCTGGTCGCCCATGGTCCGGTTCGTGTTCTCGCTGGCGTTGAACGCGGAGGGGACCCGCCTCTATCAGGTGAACGCCCGAGACTCCTTCGACGAGGACCTGGCACGGGCGGTTCTCACGTTCGCGCGGGACCACCGTGCCGGGCTCGGGGAGCACCCCCGCCCGTTCGAGGTCGTTCGCGGGTTCTCCCACCCGGGCTACGGCTTCGACGCCGTGGTGGCCGTCCAGCCGGAGATCCATGGCTACTACGTGGGGCGCAACGAGGAGCTCAACGAGGTGGTGGTCGGGGTCTTCCCCGCGTACGTCCGGGAGTTCTCCGGAAACGAGACTCCTGAGGAGGCGCTCTTTCGCTTCAAGCGGATGCTGAACCCGGCGGACATGACCCGTGAGGCCGCTCCGTTCCTCCGGCTGAAGTTCGACAACACGAGGACCGGTGGGGGAAGCGAAGGCGACCTCCGTGGTTTCACCACCCCCGACGTGCTGCTCCGGGAGCTGGAGCTCCTGGAGGGCGCGCCAGGCAGCTTCGTCGAGTACGAGAACCGTCACGGGCGGATCCGGCGGATCGAGTGGAACGGCTCTTGGAACGTCGACGGCGAGGTCCGGGAACACGCGCCGACCCCTGCCGAGGTTCTGGAGACCTTGAACTGACCTCGTTCCCGCACAACGGCCAAGCGTAGAAGCTTCTCGCGCGCAGCCAGAGCGACGACGAGCCGTCCCTCGCCATCGACACCGAGCGACTCGGCGAGAGCAGCGGGCTCCTGATCGTGCCGTACAACTCCGTGGAGTACCTCGCCACGCATGGTGAGTCCAAGCGGCTACTCGACTGGTGGCCCACGCTCGTCGATGCTGCAAGTGGAGACGTGCGGTTCGGGTGGCGAACCGTGCCTCTCCGTCCGGCA
The DNA here is from genome assembly GCF_042795405.1 of Streptomyces sp. NPDC056480. Taxonomy (NCBI): domain Bacteria; kingdom Bacillati; phylum Actinomycetota; class Actinomycetes; order Kitasatosporales; family Streptomycetaceae; genus Streptomyces; species Streptomyces sp. NPDC056480. The sequence continues at coordinate 69,509 of NZ_JBHTSA010000038.1, forward strand.
TGACGAAGTGGACCGCTCCGGTCTCCGATTCGACGCCGAACGATGACCCTCGGCCTGATCATCGGGGTCCGCCTGTTCGGTGAGCCGGTAGAGCGGCCCCCCGGGACGTGCCGAGGGCCGGCTCAGGCTTGTTCCGCATCACGACTTGTTCGATGAGGTGCGGAGCTGTTCGACCGAGCGGGGTCAGGTCGCGGTGGGAATGTGGCGTGCTGCGGCGAGCTTGGCCATCGTCCGGAGTTTCGCGAAGTACGAGGCGCAGTACTCCGAGTTGATCAGGGGCAGGCTCTTGTCGAGGTCGGCGATGCAGGCCCAGAGGATGGCGATGCCGCTGTCGTCGAGCCCACCGTTCAGCTCGCGCTGGACAAGCCCGGCGACATCGGCGTCCAGGAGGATCAGCTCCACGCCCTCGATGTCGATGCCGCGGAAGCTGTCGGGGTACAGAGCGCGCCGGTGTTCCTCCCACAGTCGGGCAAGCTCGTCTTCGGGCTGCGAGCCGCTCACATCGATGGATTCCGCCGTTTCCATCCCTTCCGTCTCTTCTGTCGGAGAGGGTGGGCGAAGAAGGAGGGCCACAGCGTCGAAGACGGCCCGGACCATGGCGATGGCCCCGGCAGCGTTGAGGGCGGCACTCGTCTCGGTGCCTTGAGTGAGACTGTCGCGCAGTCGTCGACTGCGGTCGAGTTCGGCCGCGAGTTCGGCCGTGAAGAGCCCGGTCTCCGCCGCACGCTCGATCAGGATGGGGAGCGGCCCGCTCATGGCCAGCCGCTCGACGAGGACGTGCTCCAAGGCGAACAGGGAATGCGTGGCGGCGACGGTGGCGAACTCGTAGCGGTAGTACGAGTGCCGGATGAGCTCGCGGGACGTTTCCAGCGCACTCATGACGTACATCGACGCGCCGTCGGGCATGACGAGGTCGGCCACCAGCGCGTCCATGTCCGCATAGTCAAGGACGACGCCGTGGGCACGCGGGTCCTGTACCGGCAGAAGGAGCGGGCCGGGCCTCGGAGACATCGGCGGCATCGGCGGCATTGGCGGCAGAGCGATCACCCACAGAGTCTCGTCAGCTGAATGACTTGGCGCCAACGGATTTACTCGGGGCGGTCGGCGACCCGGAGCCGCACGTCGCAACCGGCCCCCCGTCCGAGGTGATGTACGACCTTGTCCGCGGCCCGGCTCGTTGCGTCGTCGTCTGTGACGTCGACAGCGTTGGCGTTGGCGACGTGGGCGTTGGCGGCGTCGGCGACGTTGGCGTCGACGACGTGCTGCCGCCACGACACAATCCATGCGCGCGACCGGAAGTGGCCGGAGTCCGTCGCCTCCCTCCTGTCGTCAGGTTTCCACAACGCGTTCATGGATATGCGGCGTCCGTCAGGAACATCGGCCTCTCGGAGGGGCGCCGCAGCACTGACCCGCGGTCCGAGAGCCACACGCCCCCGACGCCCTTCCGGGTCGGGCCGCGGTGTGCGTAAGCCATCGACCAGTGAGGGGAGGGCCTCGGATGAGTGCGACCGGGGAAGGCAGGGGTGGGGCCACGCGGCCCGGGGCGCGCGTCTCGCGCGATCTGGTGCTTGCGGTCGGACTCATAGGCATCTGCGCCGGCGGCCTGGCTCTCTTGGTCAAGACGGCCTCGGTGGCGGGGGATCGTGGATTGGCGGGCCCGGTGGCGGTTCTCGTGGCGCTCGGCGCCCTGGGCGTCCTCGCCGTCGGGCTGGCGGTGGCCGGGCGCGGCAGCATGGCCGTACGAAATCGTCAGGGCACGCGTACGGGCGATCTCCCGGACGGCTCGCCCCCTCTTCCGGACATGCCCGACGTCGGGGTCGAGGCTCTGGATCACTCGGCGGTCGACGCCGACGGGTTCGAGCACTCGGTCGCCGCGCTCTGCGCGCGCGACGGCTGCACCGTGGTCGAGGTGGTCGGTGGAGCGGGTGACCTGGGCGCCGACGTGGTCGCTGTGACCCTGGACGGCCGACGGCTTGTCGTCCAGTGCAAGCACTACGCGGAGAGCCACCGCGTCGGCTCCCAGGATCTGCAGAGGTTCGGCGGCACCTGTTTCACCATCCACGAGGCGGATGTGGCCGTCGTCGTGACCACCAGTTCGTTCACCGCGCCCGCTGCCGAGTACGCCGCCGCCTGCGGGATCATCTGCGTGGACGGTGAGGCGCTGGCCGCATGGACGGACCAGGTCGCGCCGGCCCCGTGGGACGCGCTCGCCCCGGATCCGACGACCCCCGCCCCCTGAGCCCGCCGCTCCCCCGGCCGCCGGTCGTCCGTCGTCGGTGTCGACCGACGGATTCCTCGGCGTCGACGGCGTCGACGGCGTCGAGGCGGTGGAATCTGCCGGGCAGGAGGCTCGGCGCTGCGCACCGGCCGAGGCGGCTCAGGACGCGGCCGCAACGCCGTCCGGCTCACCTGACGCCGTGGAATCCCTTACGGGTGGTCTGACTGCCCGCCTCCAGACGGTCCGAAGACACTGCCAACTGGCCGCATAGCGGACAGAGTTCTCTGTCCTTCGGACAACAGATGGTCAAATCCTTGTTGCATACCTGCCAAACACATTCTTTCGCTGGCACGCTCGCACCCGCACCACACCCCCCACGATCCCCCCACGCTTTTCAGCGAAGGAGCCCGCGTGACCCGCCAGCAGTCCTCGCACCGCCGTACCACCACCACCGCCGCCCTGATCGCATCGGCCGCCATGGTCGTCGTCGGAGTCCAGACCGGTTCCGCCAGCGCCGATGTCCAGCGTGAGGCCGGCGCAACCGCGCTCGTGCTCTCCGGCAGTCAGCGTGCCGCCGCCGTCCAAGAGGCGCAGGCCGGAGCCGCCGCCACGGCCAGGGCCATCGGCCTCTCCGGCCAGGAGAAGCTCGTCGTCCGGGATGTCGTCAAGGACGCCGACGGTTCGGTCCACACACGGTACGAGCGCACCTACGAGGGTCTCCCCGTCCTCGGCGGCGACCTCGTCGTGCACCAGAAGAAGAACGGCACCCGCGCCACCACCAGGGCGACCAACGCCCTTATATCCGTGGCGAGCACGGCCGCCTCGGTCACGGCCACGGCCGCCGGCAAGTCCGCCGCGGCCTCCTCCGACGCGCGGTCCGCCGCCCCCTCCTCGTCCCGCAAGGTGGTCTGGGCGGCCACCGGCAAGCCGACGCTCGCCTGGGAGACGACCGTGACGGGCGTCCAGGCCGACGGCACCCCGAGCGAGCGTCACGTCATCACCGACGCGACCTCGGGCAAGGAGCTGTACTCCTACGAGGCGATCGAGACGGGATCCGGCAACACCCAGTACAGCGGCCGGGTCACGCTCGGGACGGCGCCCTCGTACACCCTGACGGACACCGCGCGCGGCGGCCACAAGACGTACGACCTGAACGGTGGAACCAACGGCACCGGGTCGCTCTTCACCAACAGCACGGACACCTGGGGCAACGGCCTGGCGACGAACAGGGAGACCGCCGCCGCGGACGCCCACTACGGCGCGGCAGTCACCTGGGACTTCTACAAGAACGAGCTCGGCCGCAACGGCATCCGCGGTGACGGCGTCGCCGCCTACTCCCGCGTCCACTACGGCAACGCGTACGTCAACGCCTTCTGGGACGACTCGTGCTTCTGCATGACGTACGGCGACGGAACGGGCAACACCAAGCCGCTGACCTCGCTCGACGTCGCCGGCCACGAGATGTCCCACGGTCTGACCGCCTCCACCGCCGGACTGAAGTACAGCAAGGAGTCGGGCGGCCTCAACGAGGCCACCTCCGACATCCTCGGCACCTCGGTCGAGTTCTACGCGGCCAACGCCACGGACGCCGGCGACTATCTGATCGGCGAGAAGATCGACATCCGCGGCAACGGCACCCCGCTCCGCTACATGGACAAGCCGAGCCGCGACGGCAACTCCGCCGACTACTGGTCCAGCAGCGTCGGCCGCCTCGACGTCCACTACTCCTCGGGCCCGGCCAACCACTTCTTCTTCCTGCTGTCCGAGGGCAGCGGTGTCAAGACGATCAACGGCGTCTCCTACGACTCCCCCACCAGCGACGGCTCCACCCTCACGGGCATCGGCCGCGCCAAGGCCTACAAGATCTGGTACAAGGCCCTCTCCACCTACATGACCTCCTCCACCAACTACGCCGGCGCCCGCACCGCCACCCTCTCCGCGGCCACCGACCTCTACGGCGCGGGCAGCGCGGAGTACACCGCGGTCGCCAAGGCCTGGACCGCGATCAACGTCAAGTAGCCCGCGGAGGTGGCCCCGCGTCAACCCCCCCGCCGGAAACCCCGGGGGCCCCCCCCCCCCCCCCCCCCCCCCCCCCCCCCCCCCCCCCCCACCCCCCCCCCCGC